>DATMAH010000045.1:0-11957 GCA_035583735.1 Dehalococcoidia bacterium | reverse complement strand
AAGTTGAGCGAGAAGCAGCGGGCCGCGCGGCCGCCGATACGGTCATCGCGTGCGCGGGTCTCTTGCGGACCCTCCGCAATCAGCGAGGGCGAGCTCGATCCGAACACCCCCACCATCACGCCCGCCAGGAGCGCGTCCCATATCTCCGGCTCGCCCAGTTCGGTGTTCGGCCGGCAGTTGGATGGTGGCTCGCCCGTGCAGGATATGGTCGTCGGGGTTTGTTGGTCGATGAAGTACGTCCCGGTGGTCGCGCGATCGGTTTCGTACGACAACCTGTGGTCGGGTCCGGACTTGAGCCAGTGCAACTCCGTCTCCGCCGGCCCGGGCGCGTCCGGGTCTCGCCCATAGTCCTCCCTTCGCATGACCAACGTCACGTCGAAGGCTGCCTCGTCGAAGCGCGCCACGTAGTCCTCGTAATTGCGGTGGTCGTCGTTCGCAAAACCGGCGAACAACCGGAGGCATGCGTAGATCACGGCCACCATCGTTGCGATCAGGGCGAGGACGACGATGCCGGGCAGGACGAGCCGGGTGAACATACCACTGGCGCTTAGAGGGGGAGGTTGCTGTGCTTTTTGGGGGGGAGGCTGTCGGCCTTGGAGCGGAGCATCTCGAAGGCGTGGATGACCTTGGGGCGGGTGTCGCGGGGGTCGATGACGTCGTCGACGTAGCCGCGGGCGGCGGCGACGTAGGGGTTGGCGAAGCGCTCTGCGTATTCGTCGACGAGGCGCTTGCGCTCGGCGTCGGGGTCTTCGGCCTCCTGGAGGCGGGAGCGGTAGAGGATGTTGACGGCGGGCTCGGGTCCGACGACGGCGATCTCGCCCTGGGGCCACGAGAAGTTCATGTCGGCGCGCAGGTGCTTCGAGCCCATGGCGTCGTAGGCGCCGCCGAACGCTTTGCGCAGGATGACGGTGACCTTCGGGACGGTGGCCTCGGCGTAGGCGTAGACGAGCTTGGCGCCGTGGACGATGATGCCGCCGTACTCCTGGGCGACGCCGGGGAGGTAGCCGGGGACGTCGACGAAGGTGAGGATGGGGATGTTGAAGGCGTCGCAGAAGCGGACGAAGCGCGCGGCCTTGCGCGAGGAGTCGATGTCGAGGACGCCGGCGAGGTAGAGGGGCTGGTTGGCGACGATGCCGGTCGTGCGGCCGGCGAGGCGGGCGAAGCCGATGACGATGTTCTGGGCGTACTGGGCGTGCACTTCCATGAAGTCGCCGCCATCGACGACGCGCTGGATGACCTCGCGGACGTCGTAGGGCCTGGAGCTGTCGTCGGGGATGATGGAGAGGAGGTCCTCGGAGCGGCGGCCGGCGTCGTCGCCGATATCGACGATGGGCGGGTCCTCCATGTTGTTGAGGGGGAGGAAGGACAGGAGGCGGCGCACCTCGAGGAGGGTGTCTTCTTCGTTCTCGATGGCGAAGTGGCAGACGCCGCTGCGGGAGGCGTGGGCCATGGCGCCGCCGAGCTCTTCGTGGGTGACGTCCTCGAAGGTGACGGACTTGATGACGTCGGGGCCGGTGATGAACATCTGCGACGTGCCCTGGGTCATGAAGATGAAGTCGGTGAGGGCGGGCGAGTAGACGGCGCCGCCGGCGCAGGGGCCCATGATGACGCTGATCTGGGGGACGACGCCGGAGGCGAGGACGTTGCGGAGGAAGATTTCGCCGTAGCCGCCGAGGCTGGCGACGCCTTCCTGGATGCGGGCGCCGCCGGAGTCGTTGAGGCCGATGACGGGGGCGCCGGTCTTGAGGGCGAGGTCCATGACCTTGGCCATCTTCTCGCCCATGACCTCGGAGAGGGAGCCGCCGAAGACGGTGAAGTCCTGTGAGAAGACGAAGACGCCGCGGCCGTCGATCTTGCCGTAGCCGGTGACGACGGCATCGCCGAGGTAGTGCTGGGTGTCGAGCCCGAACTCGGTGGTGCGGTGGACGACGAGCTGGTCGAGCTCCTCGAAGGTGCCGGGGTCGAGGAGGATGTCGATGCGCTCGCGGGCGGTGAGCTTGCCGCGCTCGTGCTGGGCTTCGATGCGCTTCAGGCCGCCGCCGAGGCGTGCCTGATCCTTCATTTCGAGGAGGCGCTTGAGGCGTTCTTCGCTGGACATCGGGGGGAAATGTAGCGCAGGGCGTGGGGAGGCGGAATGGAACGGATGCACCATTGCGGGCGGTGGGTGGTGTGTTGTGGGTCGGGGGGATCGGTGGAGCGGGGGACGGGGCTCGAACCCGCAACATCCAGCTTGGAAGGCTAGCGCTCTGCCAATTGAGCTACCCCCGCTCGGGGTGTCGCATTCGATTATAGCGGGGTGGTTGTCGGAGGCCGGAGATGAGGCCGGAGGCTGGACGTGACGGGAGGTGTCCGTAGATGACGTTGAGGGCGCAGGAGGTGGTGACGTGATCGGGCTGGTGGGGGGCGCTGTCGCAAGGGGCGCACGCGGTGGGACGGGGTAGATTCTTCGCTGCGCTCAGAATGACGTGATCCGGGGTGAGCGGCACCTTACTCGCCGTTGGCGGGGGCGGTGGCGTTGTTCTGCGGCTGATCGCTGTCGCTGTCGTCGCCGTCTCCGGCGGAGGGGGTGGGGGTGGCGAAGAGGGCGGCGATGGCTTCGGGGAGGCGGAGCCAGGTGGCGGCGGACCAGCCGTCGAAGCCTTCGCCGGCGATACGCCACCAGGTGAAGGCGTCGGTCTCGACGGGGCCTTCCTGGATGATGGCCTCGCTGCCGTCGCCGATGCAGATGAGGGAGGCGGCGTCGGTGCTGGGCTGCTCGCGGACGTTGAGGCAGTCGTTCTCGCCGAGGCCGACGACGACGACGCGGTCGCCGACCTGCAGGGGCCAGTTAATGCCGGGGACGGCCTCCTCGTTGGGGTTGCGGTTGTTGATGCGGACGATCTCGGCGCCGTCCTCGCCGCGGGTTTCGATGATGGCGACGGTGGTGTACTCGGAGAACGTCGGGCCGATGTGGTAGGCCTCGAGGGTGCCGCGCGTGCCGACGCGTGTGGCGCAGAGCTTGCCGACATCGATGCCCTGTTCGGCGTCCGCGCAGTCGCCGATGAAGTCGACGTTGCGGTTCTCGGCGACCCACTGGGCGATGACGTCCATGGCGCCGGGGAGCTCGGGCGTGGGGGTGGCTTCGGGTGTGCGGTCGCCGCCGTCGCCGCCGCCGCAGGCGACGGCGAGAAGTGAGAGCGCGACGGCCATGGTGATGGTGAGCGCGCGCGTCCCTTGCATCGTGGCCTCCGACTCCGGTGTGTAGTGTGGCATACGCGGGGTTGGGGGAACCACGGATGTCACGTGTGTGGTGGGGCGTGGGGCGTGTGTCGTGGGGCGTGTGTCGTGGGGCGTGTGTCTCGTTGGCTGGGGGTTATCCGCAGGTGGGATCGCTGTTAGAGAGCGGGGGCGCTGGCGCGGGGGGCACGCGGCGGGGGGCGGGAGTAGATGCTTCGCTGCGCTCAGCATGACAGGGGTGGGGGCGCTGGCGCGTGGGGGCACGCGGGGGGCGGCGTAGCGGGGACTGCGAGTGGTGCGTGATCGTCGCGGAGACCGCCGAGTTGTGGGCGGCGTCAGCGCGGAAGGGCGTAGCGGGACATGAAGTCGTCGTGGACGGCGCGGCCGCCGGCGACGAGCTGGCGGCTGGTGATGCGCGCGGGGCCGCCGTCGCGGTCGGAGGCGATGCCGCCGGCTTCGCGCACGAGCAGCAGGCCGGGTGCGATGTCCCAGGGCGAGACGTTGAGGTGGGTGTAGAGGTCGACGCGGCCGCAGGCGGCGTAGGCGAGGCCGAGGGCGGCGCTGCCGGTGAGGCGGATGCCCTGCGTGTTGGGGAAGATGCGGCGCATCAGGTCGATCTGCGCCATGCCCTTCTCGTCGTCGTAGCCGAGGTCGATGCAGAGGATCGACGAGTAGACGTCGGGGCGGGTTGAGGCGGCGATGGGGGCGTCGTTGCAGAAGGCGCCTTCGCCGGCGATGGCCCAGAAGCCTTCGTCGTGGACGGCGTCGTAGGTGAGGCCGACGACGGGCTCCGCGTCGAGGCAGAGGCCGACGTTGATGCACCAGAACGGGATGCCCATCGCGTAGTTCTTCGTGCCGTCGATGGGGTCGATCACCCATGTCCAGCCAGACGAGGGGTCCGTGTTCGTGGCGGTCTCCTCGGAGAGGACCTTGTGGCCGGGGTATTCGGCGGCGATGAGGGACTTGAGCTTCAGCTCGACCTGGACGTCGGTCTCGGTGACGATGTTGCGGTGGCCCTTGACGTCGATGTCGTGGCGGCCGCGGAAGGCGGCGAGGGCGATGGCGGCGCCCTCCATCGCACAGGCCCAGGCGACGTCGATGGCGCGCTTGCCGGAGGCGGAGAGGGGGATGGCGGGGGTGTCGGTCACGTGCGGCACGGTAGCGGGCGGCGGGGGGAGATAGAAGGGGGAAGCGGGAGCGAGACGCGGGAGCGAGACGCGGGAGCTCAGAGATGAGAGGTGAGGAAGGTTTGAGGTTTGAGGTTCGGTTTGAGTTGGAGGCTGGCGCCGGAGGATGGGACGCCGGGCTTGCGGGCGCTCAGTTGAGAGAGGGGCCGGGGATGGTGGCGACGGTGCGGGTGAGGAAGTCGGCGAGGAGATCTTCGAGCTGCTGCGCGGAGTGGGTGAGCATGTGGTCGTCCTCGGCGTAGAGGACGAGGCGCTTGGGCTCGCTGGCGCGGCGGTGGATGTCTTCGCTGGCGGCATGGTCGAGGATGGCGTCGCGCATGCCGTGGACGAGCAGCAGCGGCTTCTGGAGCCGGTCGACGGTGGAGGTGCCGTAGAGCTGCGACGAGAGCGCGGCGACGCCGGCGACGGCGGGGGAGAGCTCGCCGGACTTGATGACGACGGCGCCGCCGAAGGAGTGGCCGACGAGGGCGATGCCGCCGGTGGCGCCGAGGCCGCGGAGGAGGGAGACGCCGGCGAGGACGTCCATGACGCACTCCTCGAACTCGCCGGGGAAGCGGTAGTGGATGCGGAGTCCCGTCATGCGGGGCTTGAGCCGGTCGGCGAGGCGCTGGTAGATGTCGTTGGCGGGACCCTGGAGGCCGCCCATGGCGCCGCCGACGTAGATGCAGGCGGCGGGCTGGGTGGCGCATGGGTGGAGGACGCCGCGGATCTCGCCGCGGGTGGTCTTCACCATGACGCGCAGGTTGCCGTCTGGCTCCGGGTGCGCGGCGACGGACTCGATGGCGAGGGTGAGGTCGCCGCCGTCGTCTTTGGGCTCGTCGGAGAAGTCCATGGTTGGTGGCAGGATAGCGGTACCTGGAGAAGGCGACGAGGCCAGCGACGGTGAGTTGTCGCCCGCGCCGCGTTGTTGAGGGCCATGTGCGTTTCAGTCATGGCCGATGTCCGACCCGGTGAAGACGGGTGCACGCTCGTCGCATGGTCACGGCCGAATGCAACCGCGCCGGGGATTCGGCGCTGAGCACGCGGACCGCCGATGCCTCGTCGCCCGGACACGCGGCCATGCAGGTCGCCGCGCCCGTCCGAGGCCGCATGGGCGAGCGGGGCCGTGGCGCGGCGAAATTGCAATGCTGCGGCGCCTTCCGTTGGCGGGACGGTAACGGGTAGGCTGCGGGCGCACACCCACCCTACTCCCGACGTCCGCGCCTCACGGCGGAGCAACGATTGACCCTGGCGCTGCCCGTCCCGCGAGGGGCGTTCGACCTGCTGCTGTCCCACCGGCCGTACCGGCTGTACTTCGCTTCCAGCAGCATGGGCGCATTCGCGTCGGCGGTGGAGTTCATCGCGCTGGGCTGGCTGGTGGTGGAGCTGTCGCCGGGCGTGCTTGGGGTGGCGGCGTTCTTCGCGATCCGGTTCGGGGCGAAGGTACTGCTGGCGGTGCCGGCCGGGCTAGCGGCGGACCGGTACCCGCGGGTGACACTGTATGCGTCCATGCGCGTTATGTCGGGTTTGGCGGCGCTGCTGGGCGCCGGCGCCCTGCTGACGGCGTGGCCGCTGGAGGTGGCGCTGCTGGCCGCGGGGCTGTCGGCGGCGGCGCACGCGATGGACCTGCCGGCGCACCGGGCGCTCCAGGGCGACATCTATCCGCGTGAGCGGCTGGAGCAGGCGATCTCGTTCGGGACGGGCGGCTTCCACATCGCCACGCTGCTGGCGCCGATCGTCGCGCTGCCGCTGGCGACGGTGTTTGGGCCGGGCATGCCGCTGCTGGTGGCGGGCGCGGCGTTCTTCATGGCATCGATGCCGGCGTTCCGGCTGCCGTCGACGCGTGTGGAGCGCGTCGCGGCGACGGCGAAGGCGGACGTGCTGGCGGCGGTGGGCTTCGTCGCCCGGACGCCGCTGGTGCTGGGGCTGCTGCTGGCGGGATGCGTGCCGTCGGTGGTCGACAAGTGCGTGACGGTGATGCTGCCGTCGTCGTCGGGGAACGAGCACGGGGCGTTCGGCGTGGTGCTGGCGGCGCCGGAGATGGGGGCGATCGCGATCGGGTTCGGGCTGGCGGCGGTGCCGTGGCGGTTCTCGCCGTGGATCCCGGCCGTGTGCGGGGCCGCGTATGTGGCGTCGGTGGCGGCGGTGTCGTTCGCGGGGCTGGCGATGGGGCCGGCGAGCATCGGGCTGGCGCTGTTCGCGGGCGGCTGCGCGAAGACGGGGCTGATGGCGAGCGCGATGGCGGGGATGCAGCGGCTGGTGCCGGCGGAGATGCGTGGGCGCGTGATGACGGTGTAGGGCCGGTGCCACGGATTCTCACTGATGACACAGGTGGGGGATGCCGGGTGGGCGGCTGGTGGGCGCCGTCGCATGGGCTCGCACTGCTGGTCCTGGCCGGGGAGCTCGGTATGACGGTTGTCGGGCGATATGTGGCGCTGGCGCGTGGGGGACGCTGGGGCGTGGGGGGCGGCGATCCTGCGGGCGTGCGGCTATTTGGCGGCGCGGGACGTGCCGTGGCGCGCGGCGGAGGGGTCGTGCGGGCGGGGATGTGGTGCGGTGGACAGGCTGCGGAGCCCGGCGGTATAGAATTTGCGGCGTATGAGGGTGGCGACACGGACGGCGGCCGTCGCGGGGGTGCTGGCGCTGGCGGCGCTGGCGCTGGCGGCGTGCGAGAAGAGCAACGACGTCGTGCTGCAGGAGCAGTTCGAGCAGGCGCGGGAGGGGTGCCCGCAGGGGTGCACGGAGCCGCCGCCGGGCTGCGCGATCAAGGGAAACATCTCGGAGCGGGGGAACAAGTTCTACCACCTGCCGGGGCGCCAGAGCTACCCGGGCGTGGTCATCGAGCCGGAGAAGGGCGAGCGGTGGTTCTGCTCGGAGGCGGAGGCGCTGGCGAACGGATGGATGGCGAGCCAGGTGCCGTGAGGGCTGTCAGCGTTCAGCTCTGAGTGCTTAGTTCAGTTAACAGTTAACAGTTAACAGTTGACAGTTCACAGTGCGGGTTGCCGGTGGGCGTCGGCGCCGCGGGCGACGGTTCGCGTTGGCGTGCAATGGGAGCGCGGCGCGCGGATGGCTGCAGTCGCGCATCTGACACGGGGCATGCGGGTGCATGCGGGCCTGGGTGGCGGTGTGATGCGGCCCCTCAGGCAACGATCTTGCGGTCTTTGAGGGCAGCGATGGCGGCGTCGTCGATGCCGATGGAGCGCAGGACGTCGTCGGTGTGCTGGCCGGGGAGCGGGGCCGTCGTACGGACGCTGCCGGGCGTGCCGGAGAGCTTGGTGCCGACGCCGAGGTGGGCGACCTTGCCGAGCGTAGGGTGGTCGACCGCGACGACCATGTCGCGGGCGCGGTTGTGGGGGTCGTCGAGCGCTTCCTTCAGCGAGTAGACGGGGCCGACGCAGATGTCGGACTGGCGGAGGATCTCGAACCACTCGTCGCGGGTCTTCGACGCGAACTTCTGCGTGAAGTAGGCGGCGATCTCGGGGCGCCTGGCGCTGTCGTACTGGTGTGGGATGAATTGCTCGCACTCCAGCGCCTTGCAGAGGTTGGCGAAGAAGTGCGGCTCGAGGCTGCCGATGCTGATCCAGCCGCCGTCGCTGCACTGGTAGACGTTGTAGTGGGGGACGGAGCCGTTGAGGAGCGTGGCGCCGCGGGCCGGTGACTCGCCGCCGGCGAGGACGCTGCCGGCGATGCTGGCGAGCAGGTAGAGCACACCGTCGGACATGGCGATATCGACGTACTGGCCGCGGCCGGTGCGCTCGCGGGCGAGGAGGGCGACGAGGATGCCGTAGGCGGCGTGCAACCCGCCGCCCGCGAAGTCGGCGATGATGTTCATGGGGATGGCGGGTGGGGTGTCGGGCCAGCCGATCATGCCGAGCGCGCCGCCGATGGCGATGTAGTTAATGTCGTGGCCGACGTCCTGGCTGTAGGGGCCGGTCTGGCCGAAGCCGGAGAGGGAGCAGTAGACGATGCGGGGGTTGCGCTGCGAGAGCGTCTCGTAGTCGACACCGAGGCGCTTGACGACGCCGGGGCGGAAGCCTTCGAGGACGACGTCGGCGTCGGCGGCGAGGCGGTAGAAGATGTCGCGGGCCTCTTGCTCGCGGAGGTTGAGGACGATGCTGCGCTTGTTGCGGCCGAGGATGTTGTAGGCGGCGGCGCGGTCGGGGTCAGCGCCGCGGCCGAGGACGGCCATAGCGCCCATCTTGCCCTCGGGGGGCGCTTCGACGAGGAGGACGTCGGCGCCCATGTCGCCGAGGAGCATCGAGCAGAAGGGTCCCGGGGCGAGACGGGAGAGGTCGAGGACCTTGATTCCTTCGAGCGGCAGCATGTGTTCCCTTTCGTGCGTGCTGGCTGGAACCACAGATTACCGGGTGGAGCGTGGAGGATGGAGGCCAGGCCATAGATCCCGTGCCGGCGGGATTCGGGGTGGGCGCTGGCGCGTGGGGCCGCGGTGGTGGGCGGAGAAGCGTCGTCACTGGCGCCCGGAATGACGGACCGGGGGAGCGGTGCCGCCGACGGGAGGTTCCCGAGGGCCGCGCCGGGGTCCGGTCCTCGCTCTCCGAGGGGGCGGCCCGCGCTTCTGGCTCCTCGCTTCTCGCTTCCGGTTTCTCGTGCCGGGTCAGGTGAGGTTGTTGAGGAGGAGGGTGGCGAGGCCGAGGAAGATGAAGAAGCCCATGATGTCGGTGAGGGTGGTGTCGAAGACGCCGGCGGCGGTGGCGGGGTCGACGCGGAGGACGTAGCGGAGGGTGATGGGGATCATGACGCCGCCGACGCTGGCGACGAGCATGTTGAGGAGCATGGCGGCGCCGGCGACGAACGCGAACGTGGCATTGTCCTGCCAGATGTAGGCGACGACGGCGAGCATGGCGCCGAAGATGACGCCCTTGAGCAGTCCGAGGGCGATCTCCTTGCGGAGCACGCGCGCGAGGTCGCCGAGATCGATCTCGGCGAGGGCGAGGCCGCGCAGGACGATGGTAGAGGTCTGGATGCCGGCGTTGCCGCCCTGGCCGGCGATGATGGGCATGAAGGCGGCGAGGGCGGCGACCTCGGAGATCGTGTGCTCGAAGCGGCTGACGACGAAGGCGGCGAGGAACGCCGTGAACATATTGACGACGAGCCACGGCAGCCGGCGGCGGGCGGAGTCGAGGACGGGGCTGAGGGCCGTCTCGTCGACGCCGATGCCGGCGACCTTGAGGATGTCCTCGGTGGCCTCCTCCTCGATGACGTCGAGCACGTCGTCGACGGTGATGACACCGACGAGGCGGTCTTCTTCGTCGACGACGGGCAAGGCGACGAGGTCGTAGCGGGAGACGAGGCGGGCGACCTCCTCCTGGTCCATCTCGCTGCGCGCCTTGATGATGTCGCGCGACATGATGTCGTCGAGGCGCTGTTCGGGACGCGCGATGATGAGGTCGCGGAGGCTGACGATGCCTTCGAGGCGGTTGGCGGGGTCGACGACGTAGAGGTAGTAGGCGGAGTCGGCCTCGGGGCGGACGCGGCGGAGGTACTGGATCGCGTGGTCGACGGTCCAGTTGCCCTGGAGGGCGATGAAGGCGCGTGTCATGTGGCCGCCGGCGGTCTCGTCGGCGTGGCGGAGGAGCGGCGCGACGAAGGCTGCGCGCCGCATCTCGCGGAGGAACTGCTCGGCGCGCTCGGTGGGGAGCTGGTGGAGGATGTCGACGACGATGTCGTCGTCGATCTCGTCGAGGATGGGGGCGACCTCGGCGGGCGGGAGGTCGGCGATCAGATCGGCGCGGGCGTCATCGGCGAGATACTCGATGACGCGCGCGAGGGCCTCGCGGTCGATGGCGGGGAGGAGGCGCGCGCGCTCGTCGCGTCCGAGATCGAGAAAGATCTCGGCGGCGTCGGCCGGGTGGACCGCCTCGAGGCGGGCAGCCGCATCGGGGACGTTGTCGGCGTCGAGCAGGTCGCGCACGTCGGACGAGAGGGCGCCAGTGGCCTCGTCCATCGGTCCCTCCGGTCGTACAGCTTGAGCGGGCGCGCGCGGGGGCAACATGCCCGGGTTCGGCAAGGAGCCCGCGCCGGAACTGTATGCAGGGCACGAAGGCAGGTCAATCGGGTGCGCGTGCGGTTGTCTATTCCTCGCCGGGGACGGGGGTGGGGGTGCCCGTCTCGCTGGTGTAGGTGAGGGGTTCGGCGACGAAGCGAGCGATGCTGCGTTCGAGGTCGGGACCGTGCTCGCCATCGAACAGGGCGAGGCCATGGTCGTCGCCCTCGTAGACACGGAGGCTCTTGGGGTTGGGCGCGACGCCGAAGAGGTCCTCGACGCTGCGGGCGGCGGCGACGTCGTCCTCGGCGACGAAGAAGGCGACGGGCGCGGAGAGCTCGTCGATGGAGTCGAGCGCATCGAGATAGCGGAAGTCGGAGAGCGGGGAGATGGCGACGACGCCCTCGACATCGGTGCGGGAGGCGGAGATGAGGGCGGCGGTGCCGCCCATGCTGGCGCCGATGAGGTAGATGTCAGCGATCTCGAGCGTGTCGCGCATGAAGCTGATGGCGGCGTCAAGGTCGAGGTCGAGGCGGTCGAACTCCTTATCGCCGGTGGAGTCGCCGTAGCCGCGGAAGTCGAAGGTGAGGACGGTGAAGTCGCCGTCGCGCGCGAGATCGGTGGCGTAGGGGAACCACGCCGTCTGGTCGGAGGTGCGCATGTGGACGAGGATGACGCCGGTGTCACCATCGCCGAAGACGCGACCATCGAGGACGATAGGGGCTTCGTCCTCGCGCTCTGGGTCGGGCGTTGCGGAGACGGGCGCCGTGAAGGTGACGTCGACGGCGATGGACTCGGCTGTCTCGACGACTTCAGGTGAGGGCGTCGTGAGGACGGCGTCGCCGCAGCCGCTGATGGCGACGGCCAGCACGGACAGGAGGACGGCGAGCGAGACGCGACGGGTGCGCAGGTTGCGCTTGCTAACGGACATTAGGCATCTGGCCGGGCCGACTCCTCGTCGGACGTTTCGAGCTGGAACGGCGCATCGCCCTCGGCGAGGAGCTGCGATCGCGCCTGCTGCTGGACGGGGAGGCCCCAGACGTTGATGAAGCCGACGGCGGCGTCGTGGTCGAACTGGTCGCCGCGGTCGTAGGTCGCGAGGGCGTAGGAGTAGAGGCTCTTGGGGGAGCGGCGGCCGACGGCGACGGCCTGGCCCTTGTGCAGGCGCATGCGCACCTCGCCGGTGACGTAGCGCTGCGTGCTGTGGACGTAGGCGGCGAGGTCCTGGTGGTGGGCGGTGAACCAGAGGCCGTTGTAGATGAGGTCGGCGTACTCCTGGCGCAGCATGTTCTTCACGCGCAACTGCGGCTTCGAGAGCGTGAGCTGTTCGAGCGACTCGTGGGCGATGTGCAGGGTCCAGGCGGCGGGGGCCTCGTAGATCTCGCGCGACTTGATGCCGATGAGGCGGTCTTCGACGAGGTCGGTGCGGCCGATGCCGTGCTCGCCGGCGATGCGGTTGAGGGCCTGCACGAGCGACACGCCGTCCATCTCTTCGCCATCGAGGGAGACGGGGCGGCCGTGGCGGAAGCCGATCTCGATCTCGCGGGGGCGGTCGGGCGCGTCGGCGGGGG
>DATMAH010000044.1:0-7619 GCA_035583735.1 Dehalococcoidia bacterium | reverse complement strand
CCTCCCGGCGGCGGCGCGCTGCTGCGACTCGACCGCATCGACGTGACCGGAGGCGACGCGCGTATCAGTGGCGTACGCGTGCGCGTGGCGACGGATGTGCGCAGCACGCTCTGCGGCCCGGGCGGGGCCGCGCGCATGTTCGCCGCGCAGAAGGGCGCGGCGCCGGAGGAGATCGAGCTGCTGGAGCGCGCCCTCAGGCGCTTCGCCGAGATCGCGGCGCGAGACCTCGGCGTCGACGTGCTGGCGCTGGAGGGCGGCGGCGCGGCTGGTGGCCTGGCGGCGGGCCTCGCCGCGGGCCTGGGTGCGACGATCGAGCCCGGATTCCGGCTCGTCGCGGAGATGCTTCAGCTCGAGCGGCTGATCGCGGCGTGCGACATCGTGATCACCGGCGAGGGGCGGCTGGACGCGCAGACGTCGTTCGGAAAGGCGCCGCAGGGCGTGGCGGAGATAGCCCGACGGCAGGGGCGGCGTGCCGTCATGCTCGCCGGCAGCGTCGATGCGTCGTACGACGTGAAGGCAGGCCCGTTCGACGTCATCGAGTCGTGCGCCCTGCCCGGGATGTCCGCGCAGCAGGCGATGCGGGACGCGCGCAGGCTACTGCGGGACGCCGCGTGTCGGGCGCTGGAGCGCCTGGCAGGCCATTAGCCGTCGCGGCGGCGGAAGCGGCCGGGGCGCTTCGCCTGCTCCCGCTGGCCCTGAGCGCGCGCCCATGCCTCCGCATCCGAGCGTGTGCTGCGGTCGGCGCGGCGGGCCGGTCCGGGCTCCTCCTCGGTGGCTTCCTCTTCCTCCTCGTCCAGCAGCTCGTCGTCGTACTCCTCTTCACCCTCCTCCTCGGCGCCGACGCCCTCGAAGAAGTCGAGCGGGTGGCTGTGCCACCAGAAGTAGAACAGCAAGACGAGGAAGATCGCCGACACGATGAGGAGCAGCAGCCCTTCGTCGGAGAACGCCATGACCATCGGCACGATGATCGCGATCTGCATCGCGTAGGGCACCCAGACGAGCAGGCGATACTGCTCGCGCCGCCAGGCGATGAGGGCGTAGACGGGCGTGACGGCGATCATCTGCAGCCCGACGACGCGCTCAGCCGTGCGGCTGTCGCCGGGGAAGCCGACGGCGTCGCCGAGGCCGCCGGTGAAGAGCGCGAATCCCGCGAAGAAGGACCAGATTGCCAGTAGCACCAGCAGCACGCGATAGGCGCCGTATGCGCTGATGACGGCGACGGCACTGTCGCCCCGCTCGGGCGGTCCCGCGGGCTGAGGCGTCTGCGTCATCTCAGAAGGAGTCCGTCTGCCGCGGCATGTTGGCGATGAGCAGCGCGAGCAGTGCGGCCGCAGCCGTGATGGGAAGCGCCATCTCGGCGAAGCTGAAATCGCCCCGTGCCCAGTGGAACGCGTACGAGAAGAGCGCGATCACCTGCTCGACGGCGGCCAGCCAGAGTACGAAGCGATGGCGGACGGGATTGCGCGCGGCATACAGGTATGCGATCGCGAGGACGGCCGTGGCGCCTCCGTAGGCACGCGCGCCCAGGACGCCATCGACCCCCTCGATGTTGGAGAGCGTGGTGTTGAAGAGCAGGAGCGCGAAGGAGGCGAGGTTCCACGCGGCGAGCAGGATGAGGATGAGCTGCAGGCGTGCCTGCGAGGTGGGGTTCGCCCGGCCGATCTGACGAGCCGTCATGCTGGTGCGCGCCTCCATTCGCCCCGGTGGCAGCGTACCACGAGGCGGAGGCGAGGATCATCGGCTCACCCGTATTAGCAGAAACCGGCGCGGAGCCCTTACGGCTCGTCCTCCGCGAAGAACTCCTCGTCGTCGTCCAGCTCGTCGGTGTCGTCCTCGATGTCATCGTCGGAGACGCGCTCGCGGACGCCGCGCTGGCCCCAGATCGTCTCATAGGTGTCGCCTGTGATGGCGCGGCGGACCTCGTCGCGCTCGAGCGTGGTGAGCTCGCTGTAGCAGCGGTCACACTCGCGGACGGTCTCCGGGCGGCCAGTGTCGGCGTAGCGGCGGATGATGCGATCCCAGATGCCCAGCTCGGCGAGGCTCGAGACGTACTTCGGCCAGGGGATGATGGTGATGCTGTCCGGCCTGCCGAAGCGAGGGCGTATCTTCAGGAGCGACTGAAAGCGCTCCTCCGGCGTGTTCGCCATCGGCACGACGCGGATCATCGGCCCGTCGACATCGCTGCAGCGGTAGTCCATCAGCAGCGTCTTCCGCAGCAATGGGAAGTACATCGCGATGACGTCGGCGCCATCGATGTTGCGGTTGACTTCAGACACGTCGATGCGGAAGTCCGAGTCCATGCTCCTCCGATCGCGCTGATGCGCGCGCTGGCCGATAGATCATCATATCACGATGTTCGGCAGGCAGGCCGCCATCTATGGTGAAATTGACGCTGCGCCATAATGCGATCGTTCTGTCACGGCTCCGCGAGCAGGTGTTGTAGGCCGTGCGTGCCGGGCTGCGCCGCCCCGCCGTCGCCGCGCGCCGCCGCCTGACGTATTGTTGTGACGAGAGGATGTAGCCGTGACACACGACAGCGATACGCGGGTTTCGCGATGGCGGGCCATCGAGCAGGCATGGTCTGAGCGGGGATGGCCGCCGGAGCTGCTGGCCGAGGCGCGTGAGGCGCACGTCCCCGCCAGCCTGCTCGAGCGGCTGCCGGCGTGGGCGACGCCGGAGCGGATCGAGGACGAGGTCCGTTGGGCACGCGTCCTTGCGGAAGGCCGGGTCCACGTCCGCCAGCTCACCGTGGCGGACGGCGACGCCTTCGCCGAGCTGTGGGCCAATTCGCCGGAGGAGATCGGAGAGTGGGACGTTACCGCCGAACGCGGTCCGAACGCCTTCGCGCAGTTCGAGCTGCAGGAGCGGCCGGTCCTGCACGGCCTCTTCGATGGTCACGTGATGGTGGCTTGCGTCTCGTTCTCGCTGCGGCCGACCATCGTCGGCGGGCAGCGCCTGTGGGTGCGCTACGGGCAGGCGATGCGCGTGCACCGCGAGCACCGCCGGCACGGATACGCTCACTGGGTCCGTTCGTTGCGCGACTTCTACGTGCTGGAGCGCGGCGGCGAGATCGTGGCGTGCGCGGGGCTCTGGGACCGCGGGCGCGACGTGCGCGAGCGCTGGCGCCACCGCGAGACGGGTGCGGAGCGCGCGGCGTCGGTGACGGCGTTGCTGGATAGCGGATACGCGGAGGGGCACGAGGACGCGCTCGCCGGGCTGATCGAGCACCTGGTGGGCGTCACGCACATGCTGGGCCGCGACTTCCTCGTCGCGCCGATGGAATCGCTGGACGGCGTGGCGGCGCTGCTGGCCGGCCGCGAGCAGGTGCCGGAGACACGCTACCTGCAGTGGCGCACCGACAGGGTTGCACTGAAGACGCCGCCGTACCTGGACCTCGTGTACTGGTGAGGGCGATGAGGCGACGCGAGGGTAGCCGACCATGAACCTGGGACCGCTGGGCCGCGTGACGCCGCGGCGGCGGCCCCCCGCGCCGGCGACCCATGCCGCCGTCGACGCGGACGCCGCTCCGGCGCCGGCCGGGGCGACGTTCCGGGCACTGCGCAACCGCAACTACCGCCTCTTCTACACCGGCCAGATCGTCTCGCTCTGCGGCACGTGGATGCAGACCATCGCGCAGGCGTGGCTCGTCATCGACCTCACCGACTCCAAGGTGGCGCTGGGCACCGTGACGATGCTGCAGTTCCTGCCGATCACGATGTTCGTGCTCTTCGCCGGCGTCATCGCCGACCGCGTGCCGAAGCGCAACTTCCTCGTCGCCACGCAGTCGCTGGCGATGGTGCAGGCGCTGCTGCTCGCGGCGCTCGTCTTCAGCGGCGCGGTCGAGCTGTGGCATGTGTACGTGCTGGCATTCGTGCTGGGCGTGGCCAATGCCTTCGACCAGCCGACGCGCCAGGCGTTCGTCGTGGAGATGGTAGGCCGCGAGGACCTGATGAACGCCGTCGCGCTCAACTCCGGCATGTTCAACGCGGCGCGGCTGATCGGGCCGTCTCTGGGTGGCTTCGTCATCGCCGCGTTCGGCGTGAAGACGGCGTTCCTGCTGAACGGCATCAGCTTCATCCCGGTGATCCTGGCGCTGCTGATGATCGACGCGTCGAAGCTGCACACGCCGGCGCAACGGCGCGAGGGCCGCATCAACCCGCTCGCGGAGCTGCGCGAGGGCATCGCCTACGCGTTCACGACGCCGGCGGCGTTGCTCATCGTCATCCTCGTCGCCATCATCGGGACGTTCGGCTACAACTTCACCGTCTTCACGCCGCTGCTCGCGCGCTACGTCGTCGATGGCGGGGAGGTGGCGCTCGGCTTCATGACAGCGGCCGTCGGCCTCGGGGCCCTGATCTCGGCCTTGCTGCTGGCGCGGCGCACGAGCGCGGCGAGGGGCACGCTGTTCGGCGGCGCCATCGCGTTCTCGGTGCTGCTGGCGGCGGCCGGTGTCAGCCAGTGGCTCGCGCTGTCGCTGCTGTTTCTGGTGCTGCTCGGCGTCGCCAACACCGCGTTCGCCTCCACCGCCAACACCTCGATGCAGCTCGCGACGCCGGACCGCCTGCGCGGGCGCGTCATGGCCGTCTACATGCTGCTGTTCGCGGGCTCGACGCCGGTCGGCGGCTACCTCACCGGCCTCATGGCGGAGCAATTCGGCGTCTCGACGGCGCTGGTGATCGAGGCAGCGGTCTGTCTCGCCGGCGCGGGCATCGGTCTCGCGTACTACCTGCGTCATCGCTCGCGGGTCGATGAAGGCGCCGACATCCGCGGCGAGGTCAAGGCGGCGACGCGCGTGTGAGCGACGGTCGCGGGTGAGGGCCGGCGCTGGTCACGGGCGCACTTCGATGAAGCACGCGTAGTGCGCCGCGCGCTTCGGCTCTGCGAAGGGGTCACGCGGGCCTTCGTACGCGACGTAGACCATCAGGAGGTAGCGGCCCGGTTCGTCCGGTGCGCGCAGGCTCGCTTCGGGCGTGAACACGTTGCCCGTGTGGCAGGTCGCGGATGTACGCGCGATGCGGCTCGACGTGCGGCTGCATGCCCTCGAGCGTGCGGCGGTAGCGGATGATCGCGATGGCGAAGGTCGTCACGGGATAGCGCCCGCTTCCTTCAGCGCGATGATCTTGTCCCAGTCGAAGCCCATCTCCAGCAGCACCTCCTCCGTGTGCTGGCCCAGCTCCGGCGAGGGCCCGCGCGCGGCGGCCGGCGTGCCGTAGAAGTCCACCGGCGTGGCGACGAGCGGGATGTCGCCGTCGGGGCCCTCCACCTTCGTGAGCGCGCCGGCGCCCTGCACCACCGGGTCCTGGATCGCCTGCGTGATCGTATTGACGGGCGCCCACCACACGTTGTTCCGGTCGAGGATTTGTCCCCACTCTTCCAGCGTGCGCTTGCCGAATTCGCTGTCGAGCTCCTCGACGAGGGCGGGCGCGTTGTCACGGCGCAGCATGATGTTGGCGAAGCGCGGGTCGTCGCGCAGGTCCTCTCGGCCAAGGGCGCGGATGAGGTCCGGCCAGTGCCGGTCGCCCTGGAGGAGGAGGAGCCAGAGCCAGCGGCCGTCCTTCGTCTGGAAGCAGTTGATGATCGGGTTGGGGGCGTGGAAGCGGTCATAGGGCGTCGTCTTCACGCCCATGCGCAGCTCCAGCGCGTAGTCCCACGCCATCATGTAGACGCCGGTCCGCACCAGCGACGCCGCCACGCGCTGGCCCTCCCCGGTGCGCTCGCGGTGGAACAGCGCGGCCGAGATGGCGCCGGCGGCGGCGAGTCCGGTCATGTGGTCGCCCATGCCGCCGCGCTGCTGGGGGATGGGCTGCCCCGCCGGCGTGAGCGACGCGCCGACGCCCGCGCGCGACCAGAAGCCGCCGATGTCGTAGGCGGCGCGGTTGGCGTCCGGGCCGTCGGGGCCCTGCCCGGTGAGCTGCGCGTAGATCATGCGCGGGTTCGTCTTCCGCAGCTCCTCGTAGCCGAAGCCGAACTGCTCGCAGACGCGCGGCCGCATGTTCGTGACGAAGACATCGGCTTCGTCGAGCAGCCGGCGGGCGATGGCGCGGCCGTCCTCGTGCTCCAGGTTGAGAGCGACGCTGCGCTTGCCCCTGTTGTCGACCTCGAACGGGGGGTTCACCGGGATGGCGGCGCCCAGCGCGTTCGCGAAGAGGCCGCGGAACGGGTCGCCGTTCGGCGGCTCGATCTTCACGACGTCGGCGCCCCAGTCGCAGAGGATGGCGGCGCACGAGGGCCCCGCAACCCAGACGCCCATCTCGACGACCTTGATGCCCTGCATGGGTCCGCTCATCTGTGCCTCCGTTCCGCGATTCGATGGGCGTGATTATAGCTGTCAGGTTTCGGCACCGGCGGCGCGTTCCGGATCAGCGGCCGGGCGCGTCGCCCACGATGCGCGGGCAGAAGAGGGTATCGAGGGAGGGTGCGGGAGGCTGGCGAGCGAGGGTGCGGCGGGCGCGGGACGCCGGCGGGTCGCGGCTGCCGCGCCGCCGCATGCATCGGCCGGATGGTGGCAGCAGCGGCCTGCGCGCGCGATCATCTTGTGGGAGGGTGTGCGGGATGACCGACGACGGCACCAGGATCGAACGGGGCCGCGACGCCGTCGAGCCGCCGGAGCGCACGGGCTGGGAGGACAGCGAGCCCCTGTCCGCCACGTCACGCGCGGCGGGGCCGGAGCGGCGCTTCCTGGCCGGCGCACAGCCGCGCTGGTACGAGTTGTGGCGCGTCATCCGCACCGGATGGGAGATGCTGCGCGGCTTTCGTGCGCTGCATTTCGTGGGCCCCTGCGTGACGGTGTTCGGCTCCGCTCGCTTCACGGAGGACCACCCCTACTACTCCGTCGCGCGAGAGATCGGCGCGCGGCTCTCGGACGCCGGCTTCACGGTGATGACGGGCGGCGGCCCCGGCATCATGGAGGCGGCCAACCGCGGCGCGCGGGACCGCGGCGGCATGAGCGTCGGCTGCAACATCAAGCTGCCGAAGGAGCAGCACCCGAACCCGTACCTGGACCTGATGGTGGAGTTCGACCACTTCTTCGTGCGCAAGGTGATGCTGGTGAAGTACTCGTACGCCTTCATCGCCATGCCCGGCGGCTATGGCACCTTCGACGAGGTGTTCGAGGCGGCGACGCTGATCCAGACCGGCAAGATCAAGAACTTCCCGATCGTGCTCGTCGGCCGCGACTTCTGGGAGCCGCTGATGGACGTGATCGACGGCACGCTGCTCAAGGCGGGCACCATCGACCCGCTCGATGTGCGGATATTCCACCTGACCGATTCGCCGGAGGAAGCGGTGACGCACGTGCGCGATGTCGCGGTGCGGCAGTTCGGCCTGACATACGAGAAGCCGCTGCGGCGCCGCTGGTGGCTGGGCGAGCGCGCGCCGCACTGATCGAGGGTGGGGCAAGGCGTGGCGGCGTGACCGGCGCGACCGGCACGGCGTCAGGATGCGCCGTACTTCCGCCGGGATGGTCTCGGGAGCCGGGCGGTTCTGCGCATTGAGGGGGATATCGGCGCGAAACCGGCGATCCGCAGCCGAAACGTCTGTTCGGCGGCGGCGCGCGCTGCTACACTCGCGCGCAGTGGTACTCTCCGCATCGCAGGAGGCGCGCGGGACGGCGGGCGAGG
>DATMAH010000043.1:0-4184 GCA_035583735.1 Dehalococcoidia bacterium | reverse complement strand
CGCGGCGGGCCTCATCGTGATGATCAAGCCGCAACTCGCGCTGCTCCTGGTGTGGGGCCTGCTCCGCCGGCACTGGTCGTTCTCGGCGGCGCTCGCGGGCACGTCCGGCATCGCGCTGTTGATGAGCGTCTCCTTCTACGGGCTCAGCAATCACACCAACTATCTGGACGTGCTGTCGTACATCTCGCGGCGCGGCGAGGCGTTCTACCCGAACCAATCCGTGAACGGCCTGCTGAACCGGCTGCTGGAGACCGGCCCGAACGCCGAGTTTCAGCCGGGCGCGTTTCCAGAGTCCGACCCCGTGGTCTATGCCGGCACCATCGGCACGTCGGTGCTGCTGGTGGCGTTCGCCATCTTCTGGCGGTGGCGCGACGCCGGACGCGATACAACGCTCGACCTGTGCATCGCCTCGCTGACATTCACCATCGCCTCGCCGATCGCGTGGGAGCACCATTACGGCGTCATGCCGCCGATGTTCGCCATCGCGCTCGCCGCCATGCTGCGCTGGCCGGTGTTCGGGCGGTGGACCGTGGCTTACCTGGCCGTGGCGTACGTCCTCTGCGCGAACTTCCTGCAGTTCACGGTGCGCTTCGCCGACACGCCGGTGCTGACGCCGCTGCAGTCGTACCTGCTCGCCGGCGCGCTGATGGTGCTGGTGGCGTTCTACAGCCTTCGCGCCGCCGCGGCGCAGGGTCCGCATTCGCGGGCGTCCGAGCCGGTGGCTGAGCCACAACCGGCCGTGAGCGGCTGATCAGCAGCCGGCGAACTCAGTCCCGCCTTCCGCATCCGTGATTGCGTACACCGTTACGTCGCCGCGCTCGAACGCGGCACGCACGAACGTCCCCGGCGCCGGCGCCCGCGTCTCGAGCATCCGCTCCCGCGGGCCGCAGTAGATGTAGTCCACATCGTGCGCGGAGAGCACTGCCTCCTCTTCGAGCAGGCGCTCGTATACCGGAGGCCAGGTCGCCACCCGTGCGGTGAACTCGTCCACGTCCTCGATCTCGAAGTTGAACAAGTAGAACGCCATGAACCGCTCGAGGCGCTCCTCCAGCTCGGCCAGTGACCCCTCCCGGTCGTTGACGGGGAAGCCGGCGCTGGGGTCGTCGATCTGGAAGCGGCGCAGGAGCTGCGCCTCCGTGATACCGAAGGCGGCGTGCAGGCGGAGCTGGCGGTCGATGAGTTCATCATCGGACGCGGTAGAGAAGCTACCCTCGGAGATGTATTGCGACGATGGCGTGAGCCCGGCGAGCAGCAGGTTCGTCGTGATGCTGGTGCTGGCGACGGTGTCGTCGTGCGAGAGTTCGGCGGCGATCCAGTCGAGCGCCGCCTTCTCGTCGGCGCGCACGGCGAACGCGCCGTCCACCTGCGCGAGCGCACGCGACTGGTGGACGACGAAGTACGCACCCGCAGCCGCCACGGCGACCGCCAGCGCGGCATAGCCAAGCCGCGGCGCGATGGCACGCCCGCGTGACAACATTCGCCAACCCGCAACCACTCCTGCGATCGCCAGCGGGATGACGAAGACGCCCCAGACCTGCGTCTTGTAGTGCCACGTCTGCGGGACCACGCCCTGCACCGGCAGGAGCAGCAGCGGCGCGAGCGCGATGGACATGTAGAAGCGTTCGGCGGCGCCGCGGCCACGCCACACCAGCGCGCCGAGCACAGCGACCAACGCCAGCCGCTGCAACAGCACCATCCGCACGGCCGTATCGAGGCCCGGGTCGCGCAGGCCGACGCGATCCCGCGCGTCGGCGGGCAGCTCCAGCGCGTTGAGCACGAGCACGACGAGTTCGGGCGCCGCGAGCACCACCGAGACCGCCCCGACGAGCGCGATGCGCCGCGCGGACACGAAGTCGCGCTCCACGAGCGTCCACGCGAACCACAGGGCGACGGCGAGCGCCGCGGCGGTCCAGTAATAGAAGTAGACGTACGCGAGGAGCGAGAGCGCAGCACCGGCCGCCAGCATCCAGCCGCGCGAGGCCGACTCGACGGCGCGTGGCATGGTGAGCGCGAGCAGGAAGAACGGCGCCAGAGAGAGCGCGGGCGAGGGATAGCGGGTCCAGACGTGGAACTCGCGCTCCGGGTCGGCCTGGAGCACGACCTTCAGCACGCTCATATGGCGCAGCGGCAGGATGCCATCCGCCTCGTTGAACACTTGCACGGCCGCCAGCGAAATCAGGACGGACGCTACGGCGGCGACCCGCGAGCGGGTGAGACGGCAGGCCAGTGTGTACAGCAGCACGAGCGCAGCGACGAGCGCGAGCGTCGAGGCGACGGCGAGGCCCTCGAACATGCCGCCGACGGCGCGGCCGGTGAGGGCAACGGCGTAATGCGGCAGGGCATTAGTATCGGCGACGTCTCCAGCGTGGCCGACCAGATACGGGTCGCTGACGGGTAGTTGGCCCTCGTAGGCCTGGCGGATGGACGACGCGTACAGCGCCTCGTCGTACCCGAGCGGGCCGGCCCCCCACGGCGACAGCGGGACGCGCACGCCTTCACCGGGCTCCGTCGTCACCATCCACCAGCGCGGCAGCGCCAGCACGGCCACGACAGCGGCGAGGACGGCCAGCGCGAAGGCATGTCTCCGCGCGAGGGCGATGCCCTGTTCGAGCCAGCCGGAAAGGGCGAGCGACGGCGCTCCCCGCTCGAGAGGCTCGGCGGTGTTCATATGCCGGTCTGTCCCGTTCTAGCGACGAGGGGCTGGCGCTCGGCGTCGTCCATGGGCGTCTCTTCGCGGGCACCGACGCGCCGTGTGAGCACGGCGAACGCCGCCAGACCCAGAAGCACGGCGAACCAGAGCGTGACCAGGCGGATCATGAGCGTCGCGAGCGTCGCGGGGGCACGCTGCATATCGAGGAGGCGGGTGCACAGCGACGTGATGCCGGCATCGGCGAGGCCAAGGCCGCCGGGCACCAGCAGGAGCGCCGGCACCAGCGTCGAGATGGGCAGGATGAAGGCGGCCTTTAGCATCGTATCGCCCCCGCCCCCCACGCCCAGGCCGACGAGCGTGAGATAGAACGCGATCACCTGGCAGGACCAGGCGAGCGTGCTGAGCGCCGTCATGGAGAGCACAGCGGAGGGCCGCATCACCACGAAGGTGCTCTCGTAGAAGTCGTTGAGCTGCGGCGTAAACCGGCGCAGGACTGGCAGGCGCGACAGCGCGCGCAGCAGCGCCTGCGCCGTGGGCCGGTGCCGCGTCGCGGCGACCCCCACGCCAGCGCCCACGACGACGACGGCGGCGACCGGCCAAAACTCTGGGCCGAGCACAACCACGCCGGCGGCGGCAATGATGAGCAGCGCGAGCGCGTCCGTCAGCCGCTCGGCCAGCAGGATCGGCGCCGAGCGCGTGACCGGGGTGCCGTGCATCTCCTTCAAGAAGTAGCTCTTCACCCACTCGCCTACTTTGCCGGGGGTGATCACCATGCCCAGCCCGGAGAAGAAGACGAGGAGGTTGTCCCGGACCGTCACGTCGCGCTCGCCGATCTCGCGTACGTAATAGTGCCACTTCGCGAAGCGAAGGAAGTAGTTGCCCAGGCTGAGCAGCAGCAGCAGCGGCACCAGCTCCCACCGGAAGTCGTGGAGGCTGGACGACATCTGACGCACGTCGCCGTACGCCAGCAGAGCACCGAACACCACGACCGCGAGCAGGATCGAAAGCAGAAGCCGTCGCCGGACTGAAGCAACGTTCACGAGAGATCCTTCGCGTGGCGGGCAGCAACTGCTTGGACGACGCACGTCCCCTCGCGCACGGGCGCGGGCGCATGCGTCAGGCCGAGGGGGATCTCCGGTTCAACCCGAGTGTGACCACACCGCGCGGGCGGCGGGTCCGCTGCATACAACGCAAGCGCGAACCGGGAGTCTTGTCCCGGCGCCTGCGAGGCACCCCCGCGCACGATATCAGGCTATGTAAAGCGCGATCAACGCCGCATAGCCGTCTCACCGCCTCCGCGGCGTCAAATTCGAATCATTAGCCCCCACCGGGTACCCAGTTGGCCCGCCGCTACGCGTCTCACCGCCTCCGCGGCGTCAAATTCGAATCATGAGGCAGCGCTGGCGCGTTCGAAGACGGCGGCGCCGATGCCGCGGCGCCGGCGCTGGCGCATGAGGCGGAGGCCCGCCGAGGCGGCCGGGCGCTGGAGCCGGGTGAGCGCCGTCGAGGTACCGACGACGACGAGCCGGCCGCC
>DATMAH010000042.1:0-2194 GCA_035583735.1 Dehalococcoidia bacterium | reverse complement strand
GAGCAGCGTTGTGTAGCCGAGCGACACGATCTCCTCGACGTACTCGCTGCGCCAGCCGGGGTTGGGCACGCGGTAGTGGTGCTCGCGGTACCAGCGGTGGTACGTCAGGTACTCCTCTTCGAGCTTGCGCCGCCACTCGTCCTCTTCCTGGAAGATCTCCGGGTCGACGTCCTCGAGGCGGGCGGTGGCGTCGTTCGGGTCCAGGTCGAGGTCCTCCTGCCAGTAGTCGGCGAGGTAGTCGAGGCAGTCCTCGAGGTCCTTCCGGCAGTCGTTGAGGAGGAGGGTCATCATGCCCTCCTGGTCGACGGGGTTGGCGCGGAGCCGCAGCTCCCGCGCACATTGCTCGCATACGATGACCAGGCGGCGGGCGTCGCACTCTTCCTTGTTCTTGCAGTTGTGGGTGCGCGGGGCGTATTCCGCGGCGGCCGGGGAGCGGCTGTAGCCGGCGACGAGCGTCGTGTTCAGGGAGCCGCAGCGCAGGCAGGCGATCTTGTCGGCGAGGATGTCATCGATGGTCTTGTCCCAATCGATCTGCATCGGTCACCTCCAGCGCTCCAGCCGTCATTGCTCATGCATGGTAGCCCACCGCCGGCCGGGCCGACAACGGGCGGGCCCGGTGAGCCGAAGAGCCCGCTTCGGGACGCCCCCGGGATGCCGATACTACCATCGGCGGGCCGGAGTCCGGCCCGGGGGAGGGGGTCACGCTGCCTTGAAATCCCGGTCCAGGTCAGCGACGACGCAGCCGGGCGAGCCGATTGCGCAGCCATTTGCCATAAGCGGCCGCCCACGCGAGCGCCAGCCGATTGTCTGGTTCCCGCTGGTGCTGCGCCTGCTCGGACTCGCCTGGGGTGGGGCCATCCTCGCCGCCCTCATCGATTCGCTGGGCCAGGTGCCCCACCTATCGTTCGCGACGGCCTCGGTCATGACGGCCGTCTTCGTGGCCGCGCTCTTCCTCTGGACGCGCCCGCGCGATTACATCGAGGAGGACCCGCAGCGTGCGCTGGAGGAGGCGGAGGATGCGGCGCAGGACGGCCTGACGCAGCTACCCACCTTCGGCCACTTCTCCCGCCGCCTCGGTGAGGAGTACGCCCGCGCCCGGCGCATGAACCGGCGCCTGGCCGTCGTCCTCATCGACGTCAACAACCTGACGGCGGTGAACAAGGAGTACGGCGTGCGGGCCGGCGATGAGGTGCTGCGGCACGTCGCCAGCGTGATCAACGGCTCGCGCCGCTTCAACGACGTGGTGGCGCGCCTCGGCGACGACGAGTTCGGCGTCATCCTGCTCGATACGGGTGAGGAGGGCGTCAACGCCTTCATCGAACGGCTCGAAGACCGGCTGGCACGCGAGTCCGCCACGGCTGAGGTGCAGGGGCGGTCGATCTCGCTGTGGGCCGGCGTCTGCTCCGGCAGCGCCGTTGCATCGCCCGCCCACGCGACGGCGGACGCCGTCCTCGACTCGGCGATCGAGAGCCTGGACCAGGCGAAGCAGGAGCGGGAGCGCCGCCGCCGGATGTGGCTCTCGGCCTGAACCGCCCGGCGCCCGATACAATCGGTCGATGCGACGCTCCGCGCTTACACCCGTGCTGGCCGCGCTGGCGCTCGCCCTGGCCTGCGGTGGGGGCGCGAGCATTCACGACTACCGCGCCGACCTCACGGCCGGCCTCGACAGCTTCTTCGCCGCGAACTCGGCGCTCCTGGAGGCCGGATTCCCGGAGGGTGACCGCACCGGCTACGAGGCATTCTTCGCGAGCTACCGCGGCAACTTCGACCGCCTGCACGACGACCTGGAAGCGGCCGACGTCCCGGGCGATCTCGTCGAGGAGCACCGTGCGTTCACCGACGCGGTCGCCGCTGTGAGCGACCGCGTCGACACGATCCTGCAACGCGACCTGGGTGGCGCCGTCGGGACGGGAGAGGCGCTGCTGCTGGCGCGCCTGTACAACGACCTGGAGGCGGCTGAGTCCGCCTGCACGGCCCTGGACGGTGCGCTGCGCGAGGCGGACGGCGGGGCGGCGCTTACGTGCGCCGACTTCGGGCGCTTCGCCGGCACCAGTGGCTGAGCCCCGTCAGGCGGCGCGACGGATGCCGAGGCGCGCGGCGGCTTCCTCGGCATCGAACCACTCCTCGCGGGTGAGGAGCTGGATCAGCGTGCCGACGCGCAGGATCTCGCCGAGCGCGTCCGCGCCTCGATCGA
>DATMAH010000041.1:0-3187 GCA_035583735.1 Dehalococcoidia bacterium | reverse complement strand
GGCGGCGGGCCTCCCGCCAGGCCCGTAGCAGGTCATGGCGTCGAGGTCCCGGGCTGGTGGGCGCGGCTCGACGATCCGAAGGAAATCACGCAGCCCCTCAAGTTCGCCCCCGCCGGCGCCGGCGTGCTGACGGCGGTCACCGGGCCCACGGCCACCTTCTGGGATCCGGAGCAGTACGCGGAGGGACAGTACACAGTGCGCGCGACGTTTACCCAAAACAAGCCTGCGAGCCATCAGGTGGCGTACGGGCTGTTCATCGGCGGCACCGATCTGAACACCGACATGCAGCGCTACACGTACTTCGTCATCCGGCAGGATGGCCGATATCTGATCCGCAAACGGAACGGCCCGACCGTCAGCAATCTCGGCGGCGACTGGACGGATCATCCCGCCATCGTCAAGGCGGACGCCTCGGGAAAGCAGGTGAACGAACTGTCGATTCGCGTCACCAAGGACGGTGTCGCCTTCATGGCCAACGGGCAGGAGGTCGTCAGACATCCGCTGTCAGCCGTCGATGCCGTCGGGATTGCAGGACTGCGCATCGGCCACGGCCTCGACCTCCAGATCAGCGGGTTCTCCGTCCAGTGATCGCCGGGGCGCCTTCGCATTGCCGACGACACAGAAGAGGATCGGAGGACGCTGCGGCCCTGTGTCATGTCTGCGCGGCGAGCGGTTGCATCACCACGAAGATGCCGTCGAACGGGTCGGCGATGACGGCGCCGCGGCCGGCGTTCGGGATGTCGTTCGGCCCGAAGACGACCGTGGCGCCGAGCGCCGTCGCCCGGGCGATCGCGGCGTCGCAGTCGGCGACGGCAAACAGGATCTGCCACCGGGGTGCCAGCGGCCCCCAGTCGGCGCCGATCGGCAGCAGGCCCGCAAGCGACTCGTGCCCCCGCTTGAACACCGAGTACCGGATGCCGTACTTGAGCGTGTCGACGGCCCGCCAGCCGAGGAGCTTCGCGTAGAAGGTTTTCGCGACCGCAACCTCGCGCGTCAGCAGCTCCGCCCACCAGATCGAGCCGGGCTCGTCGAGGACACGCGCGCCCTCATGTCCGTTCGGCTCCCAGAACCCGACGACGCCGCCGGCGGGATCCCGGACGATGGAGACGTGCGCCAGGCCCTGGAGTGCGCAGGGAGCGCTGAGGACGGCTGCCCCGAGCTCCTGGGCCCTTGCCGCCGCGTCGGCCGCGCTTTCGACGGCGAGGTACGGTACCCAACGATGCGGCCCGCGCTCGGCGCGCCGGAGCCCCGCGACATCCTTGTCCCCAAGCCGGAAGAGCATGTAACCGCCCGCGTCGGGGCTGCTGGCAACGGCCCAGCCGAACAGCTGCTCGTAGAACCGCGCGCTCGCCTCGACGTCCGGCGTCTGCAGCTCCGCGAAGCAGAACGTTCCGGGTGGATGGGCCGCGATGTCCATGCGCGCCTATCGTATCTCCGGAGCGACAGGGTGGCCAGCGCGCCGCTACAGGGTTTTCTGTGACGAACTACAGACATTCCTGGATAGCTCCTCGGCGCGGCCGTTCGCTACTTTTTCCCACCTGCAGACGCGATCACTCCCCGATACGGCGCCTCGCCTCTCGCCCGCGGCACGGCTGTCCGCCGTTTCGATCTCGTTTCGTCGCCTGCCGGCAGGGCGGGCGCTGCGATATCTGCTCGACGCCGCCATCGCGCTGTACGTCGTCGCCCTCGCGCTCGCCGTCGGCGTCGGCGGGATCGATCTGGGGATCGTCAGCGTCAACCGCGCGGCCAAGCCGGTGCTGGTTCTGATGGTTCTCGTGCCGCTGCGAGCGGCGCTCGGCGGCAGCAGTCCTCTGGTGGCGGCGCTGGCGCCGTTGGCTGGCGCGGCCCGAGCGGTGGTCGCCGCGATGCCGCCGGCGCTCCGGGACGCGGCGTTTGCGTTCTCGACGACCGGCGCCGCGACGTTGCTGATCGCGGGTGTCGCCAACGCGCTCATCGTGCCGTCGCCGTTGAAGCCGGCCGTCCGCGTGCCGATGCCCTGGGGGGAGACGTTCTTCGAGACGCTGGCCGTCTGGGATTCGGCGTGGTATCTGGATATCGCGCGGAGCGGCTACTTTTTCGATCCCGGCGCGCACAGCAGCGTGGCGTTCTTTCCGCTGTACCCGCTGCTGATTCGCGCCGGAGCAGCGCCGTTCGGCGGGTCGGAGACAGCCCTCTGGCTGTCGGCGATCGTGGTCTCGTGGGCTGGCTTTCTCGCCGCCCTGGCGGCTCTCCACCGCCTGACCGAGCGCATGACCGGCAGTCAGGAGGCGGCGCGCCGCGCCGTGCTCTACACGGCCGTCTTTCCCTTCTCGTTCTATTTCTTCCGGATTTACACCGAAGCGCTGTTCCTGCTGTGGACGGTGCTCGCCGTGTGGGCGGCGGTCGAAGCGCGCTTCGGACGGGCGGGCGCCTTCGGCGCGCTGGCCGCGCTGACGCGCCCAAACGGCGTGTTCATCGCGCTGCCGCTGATCGTGCTCGCCTGCGCCGGACGACCGGACCGCCGGACGCTCGGCCGGCGACTTCTGGCTCTGGCGCCGATTCCGCTCGCCCTCGCCGCGTACTCGGCGTACGTCTGGACCGTCGCCGGCAGTCCCCTGGCGTGGCTGGATGCGCAGGCACAGTGGGCGTACTCGCTCGGCCACCTGCCGTACCGGCACATCCTGAACGTGCTCGTATCGATCGAGGACGCCGGCTTCAATGGACTGTTCGCCGCGTCGAGCACGGCGGCCATCGAATTCTTCTACGTGCTCGTGGCGCTGCTCTTCCTCGCGCTCGTCCCGGCCATCAGCAGGACCTTTGGCCTGGCGCTCGGCCTGTACGTCCTCGTCGGCATCGCGATCCCGTTGAGCGGCAACGCGCTGGTCGGCATCGGCCGCTACGCCTCGGTGCTCTTTCCGGCCTTCATGTTCGCCGCCACGATCCGATCCCTCCGCGCACAGCACGCGATACTCATCGTCTCGGCGCTCTTCTACACGCTCTTCCTCATCCTCTTCGTGGCCTGGTATCCGCTCCACTGACAGGACAGCTTCACGCGCACCGGGCGCCTTGCGCCTTTGGAGTCGGATCCTCGGAGTGTGTGGTATCGTCCGGTCGCCATGGACGCAGGAACGTGGAAGGGCATGATCCAGGCCGCGGCGCTGGTGGCCGCGACGGCGACGATCGGATGGCCGGCTGCGCCGGCGGCTTC
>DATMAH010000040.1:0-5372 GCA_035583735.1 Dehalococcoidia bacterium | reverse complement strand
CTGCGCCGTGGGCACGTAGGTGGGCTCCTGCGGCGTGTAGCCGGCGCCGCCGGTCGCGGCGCCAAGCGCCGCCATCACGGCGAGCGTGGCCGCGAGCACGGATGCCGCTGCATACAGGCGTCTCGTCTTCATCGGCCTCCTCTACCTCCCCGGGACGCGAACGCGCCCGCGCAGGTCCATCTACGGGTACGGCGATGCGCGTGAGCGCGCGCTCGCTCGGTGTGAGCACTGGGACGCCGGCAGGGGGCTGCGCGGCGGCGCGGCGGCGGAAACGTGGCGGGTATCGCGCCCATCCTGATCAGTGGACGGACGTGTGTCAACGCATAACGGCGTCAACCATCGTTGCAGTTTTCGCGTCGCGTCAAAGATCGCGCCCGGCGTGACGATAACGCGCGGCGGGCGACGTAACGGGGCGAGCCGTCGGCTATCAGGTCCTGTCGACGCAGGGATAGCAGGTTCGGTGGCAGAGGGTGCACATGCTCGCCGGCCGGCCGGCCGGCATCGCCGCGCGGCGCGGACACTGGGGGCCGGTGCGCGTGGCACCGGCGGCGGCCGAGAAGGTGCAGCCGTCCGTATCGCCGACTTCCTCGATGTTGACGGCGCCGGAGGCTCGGGGCTATGCGGCGCGACGATGGTGCGCGGTACGATCTCGGCATGCGCATCCTGCTGGGTTCGGACGACCGGGGCGAGGCCCCGGAGGCGCTGGTGGCGCTGCTGCGCGAGCGCGGACACGACGTGCGCATCGTGGGGCCGCTGGCGGGCGAGCCGATGGGCTGGGCCGACGTGGCGCACGCGGTCGCGGAGGGGGTGGCGGCGGGCGAGGCGGACGAGGGGATGCTGTTCTGCTGGACGGGGACGGGCGTCTCGATCGCCGCGAACAAGGTGCCGGGGATCCGGGCGGCGCTGTGCGGCGACGCGGAGACGGCGCGCGGGGCGCGCCGCTGGAACGACGCCAACGTGCTGTGCATGAGCCTGCGGACGACGACGCCGGTGCTGGCGCGCGAGATCGCCGAGGCGTGGCTCTCGGAGCGGGAGATCGACCCGGAGGAGCGGGGGCAGATCGATCGGATCGAGCGCGTGCGCGGGACGTAGCGGCTACGCCGCGGGACGCGGGCGCGCTACCCTAGTCCGCATGGAAATCATCTGGCTCGGACATGCATGCTTCCGGCTGCGGGCGCGCGAGGCGACCGTGGTGACGGACCCGTACGACAACAAGGTCACCGGCTACACGCTCAACCGTCCCAGCGCGGACCTGGTGACGGTGAGCATCGACGACCCGGCGCACAACAACGCGGGCGGCGTGGGCGGGGACCCGCGGGTCATCGACGCGCCGGGCGAGTACGAGATTGCGGGAGCGTCGGTCATCGGCGTGCCGCTGCCGGGCAAGGACGGGCGCACGGTGGCGTACGTGATCGACCTGGAGGACATGCGGATCGCGCACCTGGGGGCGACCGCGGCGGTGCCGCGGACGGAGGAGATCGAGGAGTTCAGCGACGTAGACGTGCTGCTGGTGCCGGTGGGCGGCGGTCTGGCGCTGGACGCGGCGGCGGCGGCCGAGACGGTGAGCCTCATCGGGCCGAAGCTGGTGATGCCGATGCACTACAAGACGCCGGCGGAGAAGCAGAAGCTGGACCCGGTGGACCGCTTCCTGAAGGAGATGGGGGGCAAGCCGGGCGAGACGTTCCAGAAGCTGTCGGTGACGCGAAGCTCGCTGCCGGAGGAGACGCAGGTGGTGGTGCTGGAGTACCGGCGCTAGCCGGACAGCGGCAGCGGGCTGGGGGAGAGCTCCGCAGCGGCAGCCGGCCGTCCGACGGCGACCCACCAGGCCGTGAGGACGACGGCCCACCCGGCCACTGCGTCGAGCAGCCAGTGGTTGGCGGTGGCGACGGTGGCCAGCACCATCAACGCGGGCACGACCGCGAACGCGAGCGACGGCCAGAGCCTGAAGCCGTAGAGGTGCGCCAGCCCCACCGCCGCGAGGAGCGTGAAGCCGCAGTGGAAGCTGGGGACAGCGGCGTACTCGTTCTTCCAGGCGCGCTCCTGGGGCATGCCGTTCACCAGGTCGGCGAAGCCGAGCTCCGGGAACATGCGCGGCGGCGCCGTCGGCAGCAGGGCAAAGAGGACGAGGCCGATGGCCATGGCGACGAAGAAGCCGTTGCGGTAGCGCAGGTACAGCCCGCGGTTGCGGGCGTAGAGCAGCACGGCGGCGCCGATAATGAACGGCAGGTAGCCCCAGAGGTAGACCTGCCGGACGAACTCGTCGCCGGCGGGGAGCGAGGTGACGAGCGTCTGCACCTGCGGCTCGATGAAGATGCCGAGGCGCCGCTCGATATCGACGATGCCGGCGCCGTTGTGGAACGCCTCGACATCGGTGCCACGGACGATGACGCGAATGACGCTGTAGAGGCCATAGACGGCGACGACGAATGCGGCCTCGCCGGCGAGCGCGACTGCGCCTCTGACGTTCATGCGCATGAGGACAGGTTAGAAGCGGGGGATAGGGACGCGCATCGCGACGTCGCCAGCCCGGCTGGCGCCCGCATCACAGGGCCAGCATAGCACCTGCGTCAGCCAGCCGATGGGCGGTGGGCTGCGCTGATGGCAGCGTTGCGACCGCGTTCGCTTGCGGACGGCGGGGGCGGCCCAGCGTGATTACGGCAAGTAGCTGAGCGGGTTCTGCCGGACGCCGTTGTCGATGACTTCGAAATGGAGGTGGACGCCGGTGGAGTAGCCGGTGCTGCCGACGACGCCGATGACCTCGCCCTGGGAGACGGTCTGGCCCTGGGAGACGGAGATGGCGCTCAGGTGGGCGTAGAGCGTCTCGATGCCATCGGGGCTCACGATGACGACGTAGAGGCCGTAGGAGCAGCATGCGTTGCCGCCGGCGAAGACGACGGTGCCGCTGGTGGCGGCGACGACGGCGCCCTGGGGGTTATGGAAGCCGTCGATGTCGATGCCGAGCGGGTGGCCGGCGCTGTAGTAGCTGGAGATGGCGCCGGAGAAGGGCCAGATGAGGCCGGCGCTCGATGACGGGCCCGAGGGCGGCGCCTGCGGAGGCGCGCCGGCATCGCCGCTGCCGTCCGAGGCGGGCACGGGGGTCGCTTCTTCGATGACCTCGGTGGGGTCGTTGGGGACCGGCTCGGGCGCGGGCTCGAAGACGGGGATGGCGGCGCCGGGCACGAAGACGGTGGCGTGCTCGGTGATGCTGTTGGGGTCGGCGATGCCGTTGCCGGCGAACGAGAGGATGGCGTCGACGTCGACGTCGTAGCGGGCGGCGATGTCGCTGAGTGTTTCGCCGTACTTCACGTCGTGGAGGATGCCATCGCCGGCGGGGATGATGAGCGACTGTCCGAGGGCCAGGTAGTCGCCGGTGCCGATCTCGGCGTTGTTGGCGATGATGTACTCGGCGCTCACGCCCTCGCGGGCGGCGATGGAGGCGACGGTGTCGCCTTCCTGGACGACGTAGACCTTATAGGGAGAGGGAACCGGCGTGGGCGCGACGGCGGCGGCGCGCAGCAGCGCGTCCTCCTGCTCGACGGGCGTCTGGGCCGTCGGCGTGGCGGATGCGGCGAAGAAGTTGTCGCGCTCGGCGGCGATCTGGCCGGTGGCGGGGCTCTCGGCGCGCAGGGTGCGCGTGATGGTGGCGCCGCGCACGACGGAGGAGTCAACGGCGGCGATGCTGGAGCCCGCGGCGGGCAACGAGAGGCCGGTGACGGGTGCGGCAAAGGCGTTCGTGCTGCCGGACCCGAAGGAGGCGCCGGTGACCGCGCCGTAGCCAACCGAGAGCGAGATGATCGCGAGCACGAGGCCGTGGATGTAGGGCCTGTGCTTCCTCCTCGCTGAGCGGAGGAGGGGGTCGATAGTGGTCCGTCCGTGGCGTCGCGCTCGCATATCCCTGAACGAGCGCGGGCTGAGCGTGCCCTTGATTGCTCCTGCCTCCTGCAACCGGTGTCTCCGCACCGTTCCCCAACACCTGCCCGCGGGCCGTGGGCAGCGCCGCCACCGGTATGCGGCACCGAGATATTCTACCCGCCCGTGTCAAACCTGCAGGCCGTTTCGGCTTTACATATGGCGATTCCGTGTCGGGAATTGCCCGGTATCCGCAGGTTCAGCGCCCCGACATCCCCCGCTTCCCACGTCCATATAATGACGATGAAGAACGGCGCCAGAAGGTTTCCCTGTGATCGATCGCGTCCAGATACAGGCCAAGGCCGGCGATGGTGGGCATGGCCTGATCAGCTTCCACCGCGAGAAGTTCGTGCCCCGCGGCGGACCGGACGGTGGCGACGGCGGCCGGGGCGGGGACATCGTGCTGGTGGCGGACCGGGCGGTCCACGGGCTGGGGAAGTACCGGAACCGGCGGGTGCATCGTGCCGAGCGCGGCGGAAACGGCGCGGCGAACAAGCGGCACGGGAAGGACGGCGCGGACCTGGTGCTGCGGGTGCCGCCGGGGACGGTGGCGCGTGACGCGGACAGCGGCGCCGTCATCGGCGAGCTGGTGGAAGAGGGGGAGCGGCTGACGGTGGCGCGCGGTGGCAAGGGAGGCCGCGGGAACACGCACTTCGCCACGCCGGCGAACCAGGCGCCGTACATCTCGGAGACGGGGCAGCGTGGCGAGGAGCGGCGGATCGACCTGGAGCTGAAGCTGCTATCGGACGTGGGGCTCGTCGGGCTGCCGAACGCGGGGAAGTCGACGCTGCTGGCGGCGATCTCGCGCGCGACGCCGCGCATCGCGGACTATCCGTTCACGACGCTGGAGCCGAACCTGGGCGTGGTGGAGGTGGGGTACGAGTCGTACGTGGTCGCGGACATCCCGGGGCTGATCGAGGGCGCGCACGAGGGGCACGGGCTGGGGCTGGAGTTCCTGCGCCACGTCGAACGCACGCGGCTGCTGATCCACGTCGTCGACGCGTCGCGGCCCGACCCGGCGCGCGACATCGAGGTGATCGACAACGAGCTGCGCGCGTATGCGGCGGCGCTCGCCGAGCGCGAGCAGATCATCGCCTTCAACAAGATGGACGTGCCAGAGGCGGAGGCGCGGCGCGACGAGCTGCGGTCGCTCGCGGAGCGGCTGGGCCGCACGCACGCATTTATCTCGGCGGCGGCGCGCATCGGCACGGAGGAGCTGAAGCGGGTGGCGTTCGAGCGGCTGGAGCGGATCCGGGAGGAGGCGCCGCAGCCGGCGCCGGAGGGCGATCTGCCGGTGCTGCGGCCGGTGTGCCGCCAGCCGCAGTTCAGGATCGAGCGGGAGGACGGCGCGTACCGGGTGGTGGGCGAGCGGCCGGTGACGCTGGTGGAGATGCTGGCGCTGCAGTCGGACGAGTCCCGCGCGGAGGCGATGCGGCGGCTGGGGCGGATGGGGGTGGTGGCGG
>DATMAH010000039.1:0-5845 GCA_035583735.1 Dehalococcoidia bacterium | reverse complement strand
CCGTGGGCGCGGCCGACGCTACGCTAGTGGCGTGCCGGCCACACTCATCGATGGCAACGCGATCGCGGAGCAGGTACGGGCGGAGGTGCGCGCCGAGATCGAGCGGCTGCGCGCGGGCGGCGTCGAGCCCGGCCTCGCGGTCGTGCTCGTGGGCGATAACCCGGCATCCGTATCGTACGTGCGCGGCAAGACGCGCGACGCCGCCGCCATCGGCATGCGGTCCGAGACGTTCCGGATGCCGGCAGAGACGTCGCAGGACGAGCTGCTCGCCTTCATCGACAGGTTGAACGCCGACGCGCGCTGGCACGGCGTCCTGGTGCAACTGCCGTTGCCGCCGCACATCGACGAGTCCGCGATCGCGTCCGCAGTGCTGGTCGAGAAGGACGTTGACGGGTTGCACCCGGTGAACGTCGGCCGCTTGTTCCGGGGCGAACCGGCGCACTACTCGTGCACGCCCCACGGCGTCGTGCAGATGCTGCTGCGGACCGGGAACGACCCGGCGGGCAAGCACGTCGTAGTCTGCGGCCGCTCGAATCTCGTCGGCAAGCCGCTGGCCGGGCTGCTGATGCAGAAGCGGCGCGGCGGCAACGCCACCGTCACCGTCTGCCACACGGGCACGCCGGACCTCGCCGAGCACGCGCGCCGGGCGGACGTCCTCATCGCCGCGATGGGCCGCGCGGGTGCCATCACCGCGGACATGGTGCGGCCGGGCGCCGTCGTCATCGATGTTGGCGTGAACGCGATCCCGGACGCGACGAAGAAGAGCGGCCAGCGGCTGGTGGGCGACGTCGAGTTCGAGGCGGTGTCGCAGGTTGCGGCGGCGATCACGCCGGTGCCCGGCGGCGTGGGGCCGATGACGCGGGCGATGCTGCTGTGGAACACCGCCATCGCCGCCGGCGGTGGCCCTGGCGTCTCGCCGCTCTCCTGACGACACGAGCACACGCGAAGAAGCCGACCCTCCGGTGGCCGGCTTCGGCGTCGCCCTTGTACGCTGAGACGGTTCTGCTGCCCCTGCAGTGAAGGGCGCGGGCCCCACCCGCCCGGAGCCGAATCGCCTTGCGCCGGACTCCCTTTCTTGCCACCGGGGCCCACCGGCCGTCGCGGTCCGGCTCCTCCCGGGACGCTCTCGTTTCGGCTCCAGCTCCCCGTCTCCCCGCAAGCCGAGCGGGCGATTCTCCGAAGTCCGTCACGTGATGGCGCGTCAATGTCTTGCACACGGATGAATGCTAATGCATGATGTGCGAGAAATGATTGAGATAACATGACAAATGATTCGTGAACTGATTCGCATGAAACATCAAGCCTGATTCGTATCGCCTGATCGCTCATGCACGTACGGTTCCCCAAGACGGATGGATCCTCGAGGACTCCCCCGCGGCAATTTCTTACGTCCAGCGGCCCAGCGAAGGGATACCGATATGCCATCTCGCTCCCCCGATCGCCCCGCGCAGCGCTGGGGCTTTCTCACCAACCACGCCCTCGTGCTGATCTACGTGGTGCGCCACAGCGGCGCGACGGTCCGGGAGATCTCGGCAGGAGTGGGCGTGACGGAGCGGGCGACGCTCGAGATCCTGCGCCAGCTCGGCGAAGATGGCATCGTGCTGCGGACGAAGGAAGGCCGGCGCAACACGTACGCCGTCGACTTCGAGGCGCTGGCATCGTACCGGCGCGAGGGCACGGTGCTGCTGACGCCGCGCGAGTTCGTCGACGGCCTCGTCGGCACGCTATTGCACCTCTCCGACTATCAGGCACGCGAGAACGGCGCGAAGCCCCGCCGCGTCGATTCGGGTGCGCTGGACCCGAAGATCGGCACGTGGGGCTTCTTCACGAACCACGCCTTGCTGCTGCTCGCCATCGCGCTCGACGGGCAGGCGACGGTGCGCGAGATCGCGCAGAACGTGGGCATCACGGAGCGCGCGGTCGTCGCCATCCTCAACCAGCTCGAGGAGGAGGGCATCGTCATCCGCGAACGGCAGGGGCGGCGCAACAGCTACGACATCGACTTCGAGGCGCTCCGCCGCTTCCCGCGCTGGTCGCCCGGCGACTGGCAGATTCCGTCGCAGCTCGTCGACGTGGCCGTCGTCGGGCTGCAGGCGCTGGCGAAGCGCAGCCGCAGCGCCTGAGCCGGGCCGCAGAGGCGGCTCACGACCTCCACGGCACGCCGTCCGATGTCCGGCGTCGGGGGCCGTGATGCGAACCCTCCGATGACCGGCCGTGCCGGCGACCCCAACACGCGGGCCACGAGCCCGCGCTGCGGGGTTTCGCCCAGGGGTGTGCTGGCTTAGGCCGTCCGGTGCCTGAGAGGGCGGTCGGGCGTGGAGCGGCGGCTTATCCGACGCCGGCTTTCTGCTTGTCGGCGACCTCGGCGAGCGTGGGCGTCTCCGCCGGAGGCGGCTCCGCGTCGAGCATCTGGTTGCGCTCGTAGTAGAGGCGGATGATGGCGTCGGCCAGCTTCTTCGAGTCGTGCCGGTAGCGGTTCTCCTCGGCGACGACGTCGGCTCTCACCACGCGCGCGTCGTCCAGGCGCGACTGGTCGATGCGGACCGGCTCGGAGTGCCAGGCCTCGGGGAGGCGGTCCTCGATGTTGCTGTTCGCCAGCACGAAGTCGAACAGGCTGGCGCCCTTCAGGTGCGCCTTGAGGACATTGTAGTGGTCGCTGACGGTGAACGAGTCTGTCTCGCCGTGCTGCGTGGCGACGTTGCAGACGTAGACCGTGAGCGCGGGCGAGACCTCGATGGCGCGCTTGATGCCCTCGACGAGCAGGTTGGGCATGACGCTGGTCATCAGGCTGCCGGGGCCGCAGACGATGAGGTCCGCCTGCAGGATGGCGCGGATCGCGTCCGGGTTCGCCTGCACCGTCGGCGGGTCGAGGAACACCTCCTCCACCTTGCCGTGTTCCGTGATCGCCGACTCGCCCCGGACGACCTCGCCGTCGGAGGTGCGGGCGCACAGCGTGAGGGACGACAGCGTGGCCGGGAGGATATGGCCGCGCACGGCGAGGACGCGGCTCGTCTCGCGCACCGCCTCCTCGAAGTTGCCGGCGACTTCGGTCATGGCGGCGATGAAGAGATTGCCGAAGCTGTGGCCTTCGAGGCCATTGCCCTCGCTGAAGCGGTACTCGAAGAGGCGCGACATCAGCGGCTCGGCGTCGGCCAGGGCGGCGATGTTCTTGCGGATGTCGCCGGGTGGCAGGACGCCCAGCTCGCGCTGGAGCCGGCCGGAGCTGCCGCCGTCGTCGGCGATGGAGACGATGGCGGTGATGTTGCCGGTGTACTCCTTCAGGCCGCGCAGCAGCGTCGAGAGCCCCGTGCCGCCGCCGATGGCGACGATCTTCGGGCCGCGGCGGAGGTAGCGGTGGTTGTAGATGATGTCGACGATGCTCTCGCTGCGCTCCGGCCGGATGAAGGCGGAGAGGAGGGACTGGTTGAGCTTCCAGATGGCGAAGCCGATGATGCCGAGACTGGCGGAGACGAAGAGCGCGCCACGGACGTAACGCGGGATGAACTGGAGGGTGGCGTAGTAGACCCAGCCGGGGAAGGTGTAGCTGACGTAGACCTCGCGGAGGAAGTAGCCGAAGCCCAGCCCCATGATGGCGACGCCCATCAGCAGCAGCAGGAGCCACCGCTTGATGTGCATGCCGAAGTAGAACCACTTGACGAAGCTGGGGTCGCGGATCAGCTGGCGCATGCTGACCGCCACTGTACCACGAGCCCGGCTATATCGGATAGTCCTATGATCAATTCCTACGCACCTGCGTCCAGCTTGTGCTTCAAGAGCTCCGTGAGCGTCGCCGGGTTCGCGCGGCCGCGCGTCTCCCGCATCGCCTGGCCCACGAGGAACTTGATCGCCTCCTGCTTGCCGGCCCGGTAGTCCTCGACCGGCCTGGGGTTGGCCGCCAGCACCCGTTCGACGATCGCGCTGAGCTCGTCCGATGCGCTGATCTGCTGGAGGCCCAGCTCTTCGATGATCGCCTGCGGCTGCTTGCCGGTGCGGAACATCTCCTCGAACACCGACTTGGCGATCGTGCCCGTGATCGTCCCCTCCTCAACGAGAGCGATCATAGCACAGAGGCCGGCCGGGTCGATGCGCGCATCGGCGATGTCCATATCGGATGCGTTGAGAAGGCGGGCGAACTCACCAAGCATCCAGTTCGAAGCCTGCTTGGCGTAGCGCAGGAACGTATCGCCGTCCTTGACGGGCGCCGCCGCCAGCACGCGCTCGAAGTACGACGCGCGCGCCTCGGTCGCCGTCAGCAGGTCCGCCTCGTACCGCGTGAGCCCGTACTGCGATTCGAAGCGGCGGCGCTTGGCGTCGGGCAGCTCCGGCAAGCGGGCGCGGACGCGCTCCACCCAGGCGCGGTCGACGGTGACGGGCGGCAGGTCCGGCTCCGGGAAGTAGCGGTAGTCGTGCGCCTCTTCCTTCGACCGCTGGCTGACGGTGCGCCCCTCCGCCTCGACCCAGCCGCGCGTCTCCTGCGGCACCTTCTCGCCGGCGTCGAGGACGCTCGCCTGGCGCTCCACCTCGAAGCGCAGCGCCCGCTCGACGGAGCGGAAGCTGTTCATGTTCTTCACTTCCACCTTCGAGCCGAACGCCGTGGAGCCGGCCGGGCGGAGGGAGATGTTGGCGTCGCAGCGGAAGTTGCCCTCTTCCATGTTGGCCTTGCTGACGCCGATGTAGCGGAGGATCTGGCGCAGCTTCACCAGGTACGCCGTCGCCTCCTCCGGCGAGCGCATGTCCGGCTCGCCGACGATCTCCATCAGCGGCACACCGGCGCGGTTCATATCGATGAGCGAGTACGACTCGCCGCTCGCGTCCGTCTTGTGCGTGAGACGCGCGGTGTCTTCCTCGAGGTGCGCGCGCGTGATGCCGACGCGCTTCGGCTCCTGCCCCTCGACCTCGATCTCCATCCAGCCGTTGACGGTGAGGGGCAGGTCGTACTGGGAGATCTGGTAGCCCTTCAGCAGGTCCGGGTACGGGTAGTTCTTGCGGTCGAACTTGGCGTACTCCGGTATCTCACAGTTAAGGGCGAGGCCGGTCATGATCACGAGCTCGACCGCCTTCTCGTTGATGACGGGGAGCACGCCCGGCAGCGCCATGCAGACGGGGCAGACGTGCGTGTTCGGAGGCGCGTCGGCGTAGGCGGCGCTGCAGCCGCAGAACATCTTGCGCTCGGTGAGGAGCTGGACGTGCACCTCCAGCCCGATCACCGCTTCGTACTTCGTCTCAGTCGCTGTCGTCATGCCGAACCCGCCGGACTATACCCGCCGCCCGATCCCGTCACAATGCGCCCTGTGCGCCGCCCAGCACGTCGACGCACAGCCGCTGCACGAGCTGCGGCAGCTCCTCCACCAGCTCTGAGCGCGGCACGACGATATCGGCGCCCGCGTCGCGGGCAGCGCGCAGCAGCTTGGGCTCCGTATGGCGCCCGTAGGCGAGGACGGCGGCGCCGGCCCCCTTCGCCGCGCGCACCTGTGCGATGGCGTCGAGGGCGGTGGCGTGCAGGTCGATGACGGCGATGCGGGCGCCCGCGCAGGCGCCGGCTGCTGTCTCAGGCGTGTCGGCGACGCGCGCCTCGAAGCCGAGCGCTTCGAGCACGGAACGGATGCGCGGCTGGAAGAGCAGGTCGTCGACGAAGATGACGGCGGTCTCGGCCACGCCTCATGGTAGCGGTTCAGAGTGTGGATGTGGCCGGAGGCCGCACCCGGGTGGCGGCACGATATGATCCGGGTGTCCGCGGAGTTGCGATGCCATGGGCATGCCGGGGTGGCGGAACTGGCAGACGCAGCGGACTTAAAATCCGCCGGCCGCAAGGCCTTGTGGGTTCGATCCCCACCCCCGGCACCAG
>DATMAH010000038.1:0-3066 GCA_035583735.1 Dehalococcoidia bacterium | reverse complement strand
CGTCACGGCGCTCGCGCTCGGGCGTGGCAGCGTCCTCGTCGGCGACCGCCAGGTCTCCGACCTCGAGTGGCGCAGCGAGAAGAGCAAGGAGATGTTCTTCTACCTGCTCATGAAGACCGAACCCGTCTCCAAGGAGGAGATCTTCGTCGCCCTCTGGCCCGACCTGCCGGAGTCCAAGTGCAACAGCAACTTCCACTCCAGCCTCTACCGCCTGCGCCGCGCGCTCTTCCACGAATGCGTCCTCCGCGACGAGACCGGCGCCTACATGCTCAATCCCCGCGGCGTCTTCACCTCCGACGTGCAGCGCTTCAACGCCGCCATGCTCGAAGCCGATGTCGCCCGCGACGAGCAGGTGCGTGCCGCCAGGCTGGAGGAGGCGGTCGCCCTCTACAAGGGCCCCTTCCTCAGCGCCACCTACAGCGAGTGGGTAGAGCCCATCCGCCGCGAGCTGGAGGACCGGTACGTCGAGGCCGTCAACGAGCTTGCGTCCTGGAAGCTGCGCCGCGGTGCCAGGGAGGAGGCGCTCGTGCTCTTCAAGGCGCTCGAGGCGATCGACCCCTACAGCGAGGCTGCCGCCTACGGGATCATGAAGTGCCACATCGGGCTGAACGATGGCCACTCCGCCGCCCGCCACTACCGCCGCTTCAGGCAGCTCCTCAAGGACGAACTGGACGAGGAGCCGTCACCCCGGCTCACGGAGCTCTACCGGGAGGCGACGGCCCGCGCCTAAATCAAGGTGCCTTCGCGGCGACCGCGCGCACCGTCGGCGCCGTGCTCTTCGTCGCCGGCGCCGGCCCCAGCAGCCCCTTCGACCGCCGCTGCTTGTCGAGGTCCACCTCCGGGAACTCCGTGTGGAGCCCCGCGCAGTACACCCGGGCCGACGTGATGCGGCCGTCCTTCAGCGTCATGAACCAGGCCTCTCGCAGCACCCGCGGCTGGTCGTCCGGCTGGGCCAGCCAGGACACCTCGTACTCCAGCGTCGCCGCCTTCGCGTTCGCCGTCTCGTTGCTCCACACCACGGTATTCGCCCCGGAACCTGGACTGAACCACGCCTCGACGATCTTCGCCACCGTGGCCCCGTCCTCGGCCGTCCAGTGGCCGGTCGGCGTCCAGCCGTGGAAATCCACCTTCGGCGCGCACAAGCGCGCGATCTGCGTGAACTTGCGAGACTTGATGGCGGCCAGCAGCTTGCCGGGCACGGTATTAGAGGTCGACATAACCTTCCTCGGTCACGATGCTCCCGGTCGACTCGGGGATAGCAGTATCAGCGACCATTGTATCGCACGACGGCCCGATAGGGTGCGTCTATCAACAGGGAACCCCCGCGTCAGGCGCCTGACGGCCCCGATCTCGGCAACGTCCGCCTAACTTGAGCATCTAGGACAGGAACTGCAGCCGCTTGAACAGCCGCTCTTTTGCCCGCTCCTGCTGGCCGAACGGGGTTCGCGGCGCGGCCCCGTCCTCCCGCGCCAGCCTCCGAAGCCCCTCGTTCAGGGCCTCGAGCTGGGCCGGTGTGACGAGTACCTTCCGGCCCGTGAAGTCACGGTCCCGCAGCACCGGCAGCCCGGACAGGTACGATTCGTAGCGGTCGTACAGCCGGCGGTACGGCAGCCGGTAGCGCTCGTCCAGCCGGATGGCGATCCGGCCCGGCGGCAGGCGGACGGGCGTGCCGGTGATAGGTTCAAGCTCCATTCCGGCGAGAGCTTAGGTGTTCGTCCGGCGGCGGGCAACCGGGCGGCGGCCCCGCGGCTGCGGCACCGGTCGAGCGGCGCCGACAATTCCTCTGTATGGACGAAACCTGGGTGCTCATCGACCCCCGGACGGGGCTCCACGTCCGCTGGTACTTCTGGCTGCGGGTCCTGGACGAGGTCAACCGCTCGACACGATACGGCGACCCCTTCGGCCTGCTCATCCTCGAAGCCGCAACCAGCCGCCGCGCCGGCGAGAAGCTGCTCGACGAGGCGGCCTCGGCCGTACCGGCGACCATCCGCAGCACCGACCTGGGCGGCCGGTTAGGGCCCGGCCACGTCGGCGTGCTGCTCACGCACCAGGACGAAGCCTCCGCACGGCAGGCTCGCGATCGCATTCTCCTCAGGCTCGCGCACGACACGCCGTCCGGTGTGACGTGGCGCTCGGAGCTCTACAGCTACCCGGAGCACGCGGCCGAGATCTCGAAGCTGCTCACCACCGGTGGCAGCGAGCGGGAGGGGGCGCCCGCCGCCCGCACGGCATGATGCCCGCGAATGTGGCCGCGCGGCGCCCCGGCGCCGTACGGACTGGCCGATGATCACCAGGGGTGGTGCGGTGTCGGACGACTGGAAGGCGCGGATCCTGCATGCCCGGCAGCGCTACGACCTGCGCCGCGGCGCCATCGGCGTCCGTACCCCGATGGCCACCGTATTCCGCCGCATGATCCAGACCGTCATCCAGCCCGCGTTCCAGGAAGTCGCCGAATTCGCCCGCAGCCAGGGCGTCGATAGCTCCGTCGACCTCGAGCTCGGCGGCGTCCAGCCGCGCGCCATGTTCTGCATCCGCCCCTCCGGCCGCTCCATCCGCTTCGAGCTTGACCCCGGCGGCGAGGCCGTCCGCGAGATCGAGGGCGTCTATCACCGCCCGCTCGGCCAGCGGCGCTACTGGTCCTCCGTCGAGGACCTGCAGCGGCAGCTCACGCAGGGGTACGCCCGCTCCGCCGCCGCCGGCATCGTCCAGGACCACTTCCGCCAGGAGGCCCAGCGCCTCGACCCCTAGGCGTCGCGACCGCGTTCGCCCCGCATCCTGGGGAACTTCCGAATACCCGCCAGCACCCGCGGCGCTCGATACTCGCAGCATGCGGTTCCGGACCCGGGCGTTCCAGTACCAGGCGCCGCCGCGCGTTGTCATCGCCGGCGAGTTCCGCATGGCGCTGCCGCAGGCCGGCGACCCGCTGCTCGACGCCATCGCCGAGCGCGCCGACGTCGTCCATCTGCCCCTCACGGCAAGCTGGAAGCGGCTGCTGACCGCCCGGCCCGCCATCGAGCGCGCGCTGCGGGACACGGACGCCGAGGTGATCCACTGCGCCGACCCGCG
>DATMAH010000037.1:0-12764 GCA_035583735.1 Dehalococcoidia bacterium | reverse complement strand
GCGAGCGAGCTCATCCAGCCAGGCTCGCACGGGCACAGGGACGCGTATCCGGTCGCGGCGAGCGAGCCACGCGAGCTCGTACCAGGAGATCGACGCGACGGCCAGCTCGTCAGCGCCCTCGAGGGCCCTGGTCGCTCGGCGGCTCAGGCGCTCCGGCTCGGAAGACCACCAGTACAGGACGTGCGTGTCCAGCAACACGGCTGTCACGACGAATCCCAGGTCTCCCCGGTGCTGAAGAGCTCCTCGTCGCTGGCCGAGCTGGTCACGACGCCGCGGAACTTTCCCTTGAGGGCGTGCGCTCCGCGTGCCGGCGCGAGGCGCGCGATGATCACGCCACGCCTCGTGATCTCGAGCTCCTCGCCTGCCTCGACCTCGTCGAGCAGTGCGAGCAACTTCGCCTTGGCCTCGGTCGCGCTGATCTGGCGAGCCATATGGTCAGAATACTGGTCATATCGAACTGATGGCAAGGCAGGCGGATGTCGACGACGGCGTCCACATCGGTGTGCCGTGGTCCCGCTTGCCCCCGTGCGCGAAATCAACGGTGCCGGCGACGGAGGCCGCTGCTGACGTTACGACAAGGTGCGATGCGGGAGATGAGCTGCAGGCGGCGGGGACGCAGGAAGGGAAGTCGTGGGAAGAACATGGCGACCCCGAAGGGATTCGAACCCTCGATCTCCACCGTGACAGGGTGGCATGTTAGACCGCTACACCACGGGGCCGCAGTGTACAAACGCCCGAACGCGCCTGCCGGCGGCAATCCGAGCAATTCATTCTAGGTGCGCGATCGCGGCCATGTCAACGCGACGCTGCGCCGCGGGCCGGTGGCGTGCTGTGCGCGGGGTGGCCGGCGTCATTCGTCGAGCCACTGGCGGTAGTGGTACTGGGGGAGGCTGCCGGGCAGCTCGGCGGCGCGATCGCGGACGTACGACCAGGCGGTGGAGTAGCCGGCGCCCGTGACGAGGTAAATGGCCGGGCGCGCTTCGATGGCACGCCGCTGGACGGCGAGGACGCCGCCGCGCCGGCGTTCCCGGTCCGTCTCGCGCCAGGTCTCTTCGATCAGCGCGTCCGTCTCGGCGTCGGCGTAGCCGAAGGGGTTGACGCCGGTGTGGGCGCCGCGCGCATGCAGGAGCCGCAGCGGTATGTCGGGCGACTCGTAGGGCGGGAAGCTGGCGAGCGAGGCCTGGAACTTGCCGCGATGGAAGTTCGTGTACCAGACCAGCTCCTGCTGCGCCTCGACGGTGACGCTGAGGCCGATGGCGCGGAGATGCGACGCGACGACGCCGGCGAGGTCGCGCAGCGCCGGCACGTCGGCCACCTGGAGCGCGAAGGCGGCTTCCTCGGCGCCGGCGAGGCCGAGCAGGCGCCGCGCGCGGGAGCGGCGGCCCTCCACGGTGAGCGAGATGCCGGCGGCCCGCTCGAGATCGCGCCGGGGGAGCGCCCAGTAGCCACCGGCCAGGTTGGGGTTGACGGGGCCGGCCGGCTGGCCGTCGCCCGACAGGAGGTCGTGCAGGATGGTGGTGCGGTCGAGCGCGAGGTCGAGCGCTTCGCGGACGCGCTCATCGTTGAAGGGCGGCGCGTCGATGCGGAGCCCGAGCGCGACGGTGGCGAGGCTGGGCGTGCGCGCGGTGGTGACGTCGTCGCCGTGCTCGTCGGTGAGGCTCTCGGCTTCGTCGCGGTTGCGGTTGGGCGTGACGTCGGCTTCGCGTCGCGCGAAGGCGTCGAGACGGGCGGCATCGTCGTCGAAGATGCGCCACTCCATCGCGTCGAGGAACGGCGCGCCGGCGTAGTACGCGTCGTTGCGCCGGATGCGCGCCGCGCGCCCGTCGTACGCTTCGAGGACGAACGGCCCGCTGCCGGCCGCGCGCGCGGTGATGTCCTGGAGCGGTTCGATGAGGTCGGCCGGGATGATGGCGCCGGCGTTGACGTCGCCGATGTGGTGCAGGCTCCAGACATACGGGCGCTTCGTCGTGATGCGCACGGTGCGGTCGTCCGTGGCCTCGGCGGTGTCGAGGATCTCGTCGTGCCAGGGCTTCTCCGTGACGAGCGGGTTGCGCTGGTGGCGCCGGATGGAGGCGACGACGTCGCGCGCCTGCACGGCCCGGCCGGAGACAGGCTCGATATCGTGGAAGCGCACGTCGCCGCGCAGCTTGAAGATGTACGTCGTCTCGTCGGGCTGCTCGACGCTTTCGGCGTGGTCGAGGATGAGGGTGTCGTCGCGGGGGTCGACGTGGAGGAGATAGCCGTAGAGCCGGGGGAAGATCGTGAGGCCGGCGCCGTGCTCGGTCTGGGGGTCGAGGCCGGACGTGAAGCGGACGCTGGTGGCCGTGCGCAGCGAACCGCCGCGCCGCGGCCCGGGGCTGGGCGAGGAGGCGATAGGGCCGGCATCGTCGCCGCCGCCGTCACAGGCGGCGTAGATGGCGGCGCCGGCGATGAGTGCGGCGCCGCCGGCGAGCGCACGGCGGCGGTGCACACGGTGGCGCAGGAAGCGCGACCAATGGGTGGCTTCGGTCATGGTTCTCCGCTTGTGGCATCCGGGCCGCACCATTCAGGCGCACCGGGGCGGCAGTGTCAAGCGAGCGGGCGGCGGAGGGAGGCGCCGCTTGACACTGATTCTGCCATGGGCATAAGTTTCGCTGACGAAAGGCACAGGGGAAGGGGCGGATATTGCCGTTTCAGAAGCCAGACGCCATCGATCAGCACATTCTCAGCATCCTGGAGCACAACGGGCGGGCGACGAACCGCGAGATCGCTGAGTCGGTGGGCGTCTCGGAGGGCACGGTCCGCAACCGCATCGAGCGGCTGATCCGCGACGACGTGCTGCGTATCGTCGGCGTGACGAACCCGGCGCGGCTGGGGCTGAACACGGCCGCCGTGATCAGCATCTCGGCGGAGCTGTCGCGCATCACGGACATCGCGGAGCGCATCGCCGAAGCGCCGGGCGTGGTGTATGTCGGGTATACGACAGGGAACGCCGACATCATCGTGCTGGCGTTCTTCCCGAGCAACGACGAGCTGACGGACTTCATGACGAAGACGCTGGCGGCGATCCCGGGCATCCTGAAGGCGGAGACGAACATCATCCTCAAACCGGTCCGCAGCATGTTCCCGGGCGCGACGCTCGGCGCGGCGGCGCGCGGTTCCCCGGAAGTGGCGTCGGCGAAGTCCTGAGCGCTTCACGCCGCCGGCGGCTGCGGCGTCCCGTACGGGAGACACGATGATCGAGCACGTCCTGAAGGAAGGCGCGAAGCGGGTCACGACGTTCGACCACGACGGCAAGGAGAATGGCTGGCTCGTCGAGCTGTTCAAGGACGGGAAGTACACGCTGGCGTACCTGACGGCCGCGTTCCCGGGCGCGTTTAAGGGCTACCACCTGCACCGCGTGCGCGCGGCGCGCTACGTCTGCGTGCGCGGCCGGATGCGCATCATCCTCTACGTGCGGCAACCGGGCAAGACGGGCGCCGAGACGTGGAAGCGCGAGGAGCACATCCTCGACGCGTCGTCGCCTGAGCGGTTGTTCATCCCGAAGGACGTGGCGACGGGCCTCGAGAACATCGGCGACGAGGAGGGGTGGCTGGTGAACTACCCCGACCCGCCGTATGACCCCGACCTGAAGGACGAGCAGGTCGAGTACGACCAGCACGAGCTGGAGGCCGGGGTCGTCAAGTGACGCCGGTCGGGCCGCGGATGGCGGAGCTGCGCGAGCGGCTGCTGTCGATCAGCGGCGCCTACTCCGGCGCGTGCACGTGGGCGCTGACGGACCTCGAAAGCGGCGAGCACATCGGCCACGAGGAGCACGCGGTGATGCCGACGGCGTCGCTGATCAAGGTGCCGGTGCTGGCGGCGCTGTACCAGGCGGTCGAGGACGGGAAGCTGCGGCTGGACGACCGCGTGCGGTACGGGGAGGAGCACCGGACGCCGGGCTCGGGCGTGTTGTCGAAGCTGTCGTCCGGCGTGGAGATGACGGTGCGCGACGCGGCGACGCTGATGATGGTCATCTCCGACAACAGCGCGACGAACATGTGCATCGACCTGGTGGGGCTGGAGGCAGTGAACGCGCTCATGGAGCGGCTGGGCCTGCGTGAGACGCGTCTGTTCCTGCGGCTGGGCGACCGCTCGGCGGGGCTGGAGGCGCGCAAGATGTCGGTGTCGTCGGCGGCGGACATCTGCGCGCTGATGGCGATGATCGGCCGGCACGCGTGCGTGTCGGCGGAGGCGTCCGAGGACATGCTGCGCATCATGCGGCGCAGCGACTACCGCCACGAGCTTTCGGCGGAGCTGCCGTGGAACGAGATGAACATGCTGGGCGACGACCCGAAGCAGGCGTGGGTGGCGGAGAAGGGCGGGTCGTTCCTGAACGGCGTGCGCACGAGCGGCGCCGTCTTCAAGGGGCCGCGGGGCTACTTCGCGATGGCGGCGTTCTGTGAGGGCGGCACCGGTCCTGGGACGGGCCGGAACTCCGAGGGCAACGTGACGCTGGGACGCCTCGGAAGGGCGGCGTGGGAGGCGTTGGCGGGGTAGGGAGGGGAGTTGTCAGCTCTCAGCTTCACAACTAACAGCTCTAACGGCTGTCAGTGGCTGGTCCACGGTTCACACTTCGCAGTTCACAGTTCACAGTACACAGTACACAGTTGACGGTGCCCAGCGGACGGTGCCCGGCTGCTGTGTTAGCTCGTGGGGGGCGGCGGAGCTTCCGCCTGAGAGAGCGCGTTGTCGATGGCGTCGAGGGCGGCATGGAGCTGGGGCGTGTGGCTGTCGCCGCTGTCGGCGATGACGTCGAGGAAGATCAGGTCGTCGTTGATGCGCTGCTGCGTCTCCTTGAGGGCGGGGCTGCCGACCTCGAAGGAGCCGAGCAGGGCGTCGACGAGCGAGCGGAGCGACTGGCGCTGCAGCCGGTAGTCGATGATGGCCTGCCGCATGTGGGCGACGAGGCGCGCGTCCGTGGGCGCGTCGCCGGGGAGGGGGGCGGGCGCGCCGACGACGCGGGCGGGCGCGCCGACGACCGTCGAGTTCGGCGGGACGTCGTGGAGGACGACGGCGTTGGCGCCGATGCGGGCGTAGTCGCCGACGGTGATGGGGCCGAGCAGCTTCGCGCCGGTGCCGATGTGGACGTTGTCGCCGATCGTCGGGCCGTCGGCGGAGAAGCCGAGCTTCTTGCTGTTCGAGAGGCCGATGGTCACCCAGGGGTTCACCTGACAGTCGCGCCCGATGCGCACGCGCCCGTCGATGACGATGTTGCCGTGCGGGATCATCAGTCCGGGGCCGATCTCGACGGCGTCGCCGATGGAGACGCGGAAGAGCGCGCGGTTCAGCAGATCGCAGACGACGGGGAGCACCGGGATGCCGGCATCGCGGAGCGCGCGCTTCGCACGGAACAGCACGACGGCGAGCCAGCCCTGCACGAACGCCGTCTTCGCGATGCGCTTTGCGTGCGCGGCGCGGTTGGCGAGGGCGGGGGCGTCGGGCACCTCGACGAAGGAGAAGCGGGCGTTGGCCTCGTAGTCCTGGGTCAGGCGGCCGGCCACGGGGGCGCCTCCGGCTTGCGCCAGACGGAGATGATCATGTCGGCGTGATGCGGGCGGTTGCGGGCGAGGCGGTCGAGGCCGCGGACGATGCGGTCCGCCGCGCCTTCGGGGAGGCGGTCCAGCAGCGCGCCCCAGCCGTGCAGCAGCCAGAGCAGCGAGAGCCCGAAGCAGCGGTCGAGCTGGAGGCCGCCGCCGCCGAGCGACCGGACGTACGGCAGGTCGCCCTTCACGTTGTGGTCCTCGGGGATTTCCCAGTAGCGGCGCCAGGGCGGGCGCGGGCGGCCGAGCCGCCAGCGCAGGCGGTCGGCGGCGCGGCCGAGACGGCAGGAGAGGCTCTCGAAGTTGGCGAGCGCGATGACGACGCGGCCGTGGGGCCGGAGGACGCGCGCGGCCTCGCGCATGAAGGCGGCGGGGTCGGCGAAGTGGTCGAGCGAGCCCTGGCAGATAACGCGGTCGAACACAGCATCAGCGAACGGCAGGTCTTCGGCGATGCCGCGCACCATCACCGCCTTGCTGTCCGGCTGGATGTAGCGGCCAATGCCGATCATCTCGGCGGAGGCCTCGAGGCCGACGGCGGTGCAGCCGCGCCCGGCGATGCGCATGGCGACCTTGCCGGTGCCGCAGGCGACGTCGAGCACGCGCCCCCCGGGCTGCTCGGCGCCGAGCCGCGTCATCGTGTCTTCGAGCGCGGCGTACAGGAAGCGGGAGTCGCGGCTGTCGCTCGCCAGGAAGTCGTGGATCGAGTAGTCGAGGTCGTACTCGGGCTTGCGCTCCGCTTCGACCGTCATGGTGCCACCGCCGACCGAGCCGCGGGCGTCGTGCTGGGCCGGGGCGGCTGCTTGACGACGGCGAGCACGACGTCGAACTCCTCGAATCCGCCGAAGAGCTGCGCGAACCAGCGCTCGAAGCGGTACTGGCTGCCGCGGCTGCCGTTGGCCAGCTTCTCGATGAACTGGGCCAGCGGCGCCCGCGCCAGCGCGAGACCGGCGGCGTCCTCGCCGCGCTGTCCCACGACCTTGAGCCGGGCGCGCTCGACCGTGAAGGCAGCCGGTGTCGGCGCGTCCCACGGCTTGGAGCGCGGATCGTAGTAGTTGAAGGTGTTGAGCGTGAGCAGCGGGCGCGGCCGGGCGTCGCGGGAGGCAGCGAGGGACGACGATGCGTGTGGCAGCGTCATGTGGATGAGGGCGCCCGGCTTGCAGACGCGCCACAGCTCGTCGAGCGTGGCGGCGATGTCCTGCCGGTAGGCGACGGTGCGGCCGAGGAAGATCTCGTCGACGGTGCCGTCGCGGAAGGGGAGGTGCGGGCCGGCCTCGCAGATGAGCGAGACGCCCGGTTCCGGGGACGCCTTGATGCGCAGCGCGCGCGCCGCCTGCTTCGCGCGGCCGGTGAAGTCGAGGCGCACCATCATGATGACGACACCATCTGGGCGAGCGCGAGGCGCTTCTGCTCTTCGACCTGGAGCGCCAGCAGCGCCTCGACGCGGGCGAGGTAGCCGTGTACGACCTGCTGCGGCGTCCCTTCGTCGGTGATGCGGCCCTTCTCCAGCAGGATGGCGCGGTCGCAGAACTTGGGCAGCGAGAGCATGTCGTGCGTGACGAGCACGAGCGTGACGCCGTCCTGGCGCAGGCGGTGGATGTGCGCCATGCACTTCTCCTGGAACTGCGCGTCGCCGACGGCCAGCACCTCGTCGATGAGGAGGATCTCCGGGTCGACGTGGACGGCGACGGAGAAGCCGAGGCGGAAGTACATGCCGGAGGAGTACGTGCGCATGGGCTGGTCGATGAATTCGCCGAGTTCGCTGAACTCGATGATCTTCGGCAGCACCTCGCGCGCCTCGTCGAGGGTGAGGCCGAGGAGGACGGCGTTGAGGAGCGCGTTCTCGCGTCCGGTGATCTGCGGGTGGAAGCCGGAGCCGAGTTCGAGCAGGGCGGAGACACGGCCGTTGACGGCGACGCGGCCGGAGGTGGGCGGGGCGATGCCGGCCATGATGCGCAGGGTGGTGCTCTTGCCGCTGCCGTTGGGGCCGACAATGCCGAGGCTCTCGCCGCGCTTCACCTGCAGCGAGACGTTGTCGAGGGCGACGAAGGGCCGGCGGGCGTTCGAGAGGAAGCGCGGCAGGTGCAGCAACATCGACTTGATGTCGGAGGCTTCGCGCTGGAGCGAGAGCGAGTAGTGCTTCGAGACGGCGTCGAACTCGATGGCGACGGCGGCGTCATGCAAGGTGGGCGGGTCAGAGCGCATCGGCGAAGCCCCCCTGCATCTGGCGGAAGGAGAAGGTTCCGAGCGCGCCGATGCCTGCGGCGAAGGCGAGCGCCGGCCACATCTCGGCGCCCGGCAGGGTGTTGTTGAGGAAGAGGTCGCGCCAGCCCTCGATCAGCGATGTCATCGGGTTCAGCATCACCCAGTCATGATATCGATCGGGCACGATGCTGAGCGGGTAGATGACGGGCGTCAAGTAGAGCCAGATGAGGCCGACGAAGACGTCCGTGAGGTGCTCGAGGTCGCGGAAGTAGACGTTGACGGAGGCGATGAAGAGGACGATGCCCATGATGAGGACGGTCTGCACCGCGAGCAGGTAGGGGATGCCGACGAGCCACGTCCAGCTGGGTGTGTAGCCGCTGATCAGCAGCAGCACCGCCAGCACCGGGATCGATAGGAGGAACTGGACGCCGTTGTTGAGCACGGTGGCGAATGGCAGCACGAAGCGCGGAAACGCCACCTTCTTGATGAGGGCGCCGTTGGCCGCGAAGGACCCCACGGCGAGCACGAGTGAGACCTGGAACCACGTCCATGGGAAGAGCCCGGCGAGCAGGACCAGGTGGAAGTCCTCGACATCGATGCGGATGAACTTGCCCAGGACGACGTAGAGGACGGCGCCCTGGAGCAGCGGGCGGATGAGCGACCAGAGGAAGCCGAAGATGGTGTCCTGGTAGCGCAGTTTGAGCTCGCGGAAGGTGAGGAGATAGAGCAGGTCGTACGCCCGCCGGACCTGCCTGTTCACTGCCACGATGCGCGTCCCTTGAGTCTGAATGTAGGCGTCAATCTAGCATAAGTTCGCGGTCCGCAGTGGACGGTTCACCGTCGGCGGGGCCTCGCGCTCGCCGACCCCGAATCGGTGGGATGTCCCGCATGCCGGGCCAGGTTGGGCGCAGGGCGCGGTGGGCGTGCCGCCGGGCATGAGCGGGGTCGTTTCCACGCTCCGGCCGGGCCTATACTGCGGCACGGAGGGAATGACCGATGGCGCTCTACTTGACCGAACACCGCCACACGGCGGAGACCTGCCCGACGCGGAACCGCGAGATGATGATGATGCTGGGCCAGCACGTCTCGCAGGAGAACGCCGACAAGTTCGGCATCCGCATCCTGTCCGACATCGTGCACCCCGGCGAGCACTGGATGAACATGGTGCTGGAGGCGGACGACCAGTCGCGCATCGAAGAGTTCATGAAGCCGTTCGGGATGGTCGGCTCCGTGAGCATCAAGGAAGTGCGGACGTGCGAGCAGGTCGTCGAATCGGCGACATGCTGAGGTAGCTGTCAGCTATCAGCTTTCAGCCGTCAGTTCAGACTGACTCGCGTCATTTGCCGTCGATTCCGCGAAGCCGCCCCAATCTCATCACTGAGAGCTGAAGGCTGATAGCTGACGTCTCCCCGTCACCTTCGCCGCGCCAGCTCGCGGCGCGCCTGCTCGACGCGGGCGAGCTCTTCCAGCGACGACTCGATGACCTTGCGCTGACGCTCCTCGGTGACGTGGAGGTAGATCTGCGTCGTGTTGGGGCTGGCGTGGCCGAGCAGCTCCTGCACGACGCGCAGCTCGGCGCCGCCGTCGAGCAGGTGGGTGGCGAAGGTGTGGCGGAAGAGGTGCGGGTGGACGCGCTCGTCGATGCCGGCCTTCAGCGCGTACTTGCGGACGAGAATCTGGATCGCGCGCTGTGAGAGGCGTGTGCCGCCGCGGTCGACGAACAGCGGCTGGCCCGGAGCCGGCGGTGCGGGCCGGGTGCCGCGCGCCTTCCTCAGCAGCGCGGGCCGCCCGTCACGGAGGTAGCGCGCGAGGGCATCGCGGGCGGGGTCGCCGAAGACGACGAGGCGCTGCTTTCCGCCCTTGCCGTGCACGAGCACCGTCTGCTGCTCCATGTCGACGTGCTGCACATCGAGGCCGTGCGCCTCGCTGACGCGCACGCCGGCGGCGTACATCAGCTCGAGCAGGGCGCGGTCGCGCAGCTCATGCGGCCTGTCGCCGTCCGCGGCGGCGATGAGGGCGGTGACGACGTCGAGCGTCATGACGTGCGGGAGGCGCCGCGGCTGCTTCGGCCCGCGCACGGCGGCGAGCGGGTCGTCCTTCATCAGTCCCTGCAGCCGGAGCCACTTGTAGAACGACTTCGCCGTGCTGACGCGGCGCGTGACGCTGGCCGGCGCCGTGCCGGCCGCCTGCATGTGGGCCAGGTACGAGCGGAAGGTGAGGCGCGTGATCGCGAGCGGCGCCGTCTCGTGCTCCGCGAGCCAGGCGAAGAGATGGCGGAGGTCCGTCGCGTAGTTGCGGAGGGTGTAGGCGGAGAGGCCGCGCGTCGCCTCGAGATGCTCGAGGTAGCGGGCGAGCAGGCGTCCGGTCTCGGCGGCGGGATCCATAGTGCGATCTTCGCACATGCGGGCGTGGGTGCGGGATAGGGGGAATCCCTTAGCCGACTACGCGCCGATCTCTCTCACGATCGCATGGAACTCGTCACCAGGTATCCAGTTGGACTTGTCTTTCACGCCCGTAGGTCGGTCTGCCCAGTCCCACTTGTAATAGGAGCGAGACTGGAGCGACGCAGGCGTGCTTCGACGAAGCGCCGCACGCCCTCCTTCGAAGCCGACCACCACCTGCGCCCCGTGGCGCTCGCAAATCGCCAGTATCTCGTTGAGCGACCAAGCCTTGTCGTACCAGTTCTTGAGGTCTTCGTTCGGACCAGTTGAGATCGAAGCCGCATCGATTCTTCGTTTCCCGTGCAGGACGGCCCTAAAGAGATCACCGGGCACCCAGTCGTCGTCCTGCGCATGTGCTTCGGCGTCCGAGCACCACGTGAATGGCAACGGACGAAGCGAAGTGAGTTCCGCCCGCTGAAGAGCCGGCAGCCCGCCCACGATATGGACTACGATCGACGCGCCGTGCTGCCGGCAACGCGCGCTGATGTCCTCGAAGCTCGTCGCAATGTGACGGTACTCCGCCAACTCGGCCTCATCCGGCTGCCACCGGCCGGCCCGGAATGTCGAGGTCGGGCGGGGGCGGGGCGGGGTTGGTGATGCCGTACATGAGCTGCGACGGCACCAGCTCGCGCAGCTCGTCGACGGTCCACATGCCCTGCTTGATGATCTGCCGCATCGGCGTCTCCTCGTGCGCCAGCGAGATGCGGCCGCCTGCGACGTAGAAGACCTTGCCGTTGATGTTCCACGCCTCGTCGCAGGCGAGAAAGACGGTCATGGGGGCGACGTACTCCGGCTCGCGCATGGGCGGGACGGTGGACTCGCGCGGGCGCGGGGCGGCGGGCGGTGCGGTGCCGGCGCGCGCGCGGAGCTGCTGCGTGTTCTGGGGGATCGTCGCCGTCATGCGCGTGGCGGCGCCGGGGGCGATGGCGTTGCAGGTGACGCCGTAGCGGCCGAGGTCGCGGGCGACGACGCGCGTGAAGCCGGCGATGCCGGCCTTGGCGGCGCCGTAGTTCGCCTGGCCGGGGAGGCCGCCGAGGCCGGAGATCGAGGAGAAGTTGATGATGCGGCCGTAGCGCTGCTGGCGGAAGATGATGGACGCGGGCTTCGTGGTGCAGTAGTGGCCCTTGAGGTGGACGGCGATGACGTCGTCCCACTCCTGCTCGCTCATGTTGAAGATCATGCGGTCACGGAGGATGCCGGCGACGTTGACGAGGATGTCGAGGCGGCCGAAGGCGTCGAGGGCTTGCTGGACCATGGCCTCGCCGCCTTCGACGGTGGCGACGGTGTCGAAGTTGGCGACGGCCTTGCCGCCGGCGGCCTTGATCTCGTCGGCGACCTCCTGCGCGGGGCCGCTGTCGGGCTTGCTGCCGTCGACGTTGACGCCGTAGTCGTTGACGACGACGCTGGCGCCCTCCCTGGCGAGCAGCATCGCCACCCCGCGGCCGATGCCGCGCCCGGCGCCGGTCACCACTGCTACGCGTCCATCAAGCTTGCCCATGGTCGATGTTCTCCTCGCTAACCGGAGCTTTTGGCTGCCCTGCAGTTGGTGGTGGATGGGGTGGGTCGCGCGGTTGCGGCGGCGGGCGCGGGGGACCGCAGGGGCGCGGAGCGCGCGCTGGGTCTTGCGCCTGTGGCCGGTGGCGGCTGCCGTTGAAGCACGGCTCAGGCCTCCTGCGCGGCCGTGCGGCCGGGGATCTCCAGGTCCGGGGGTGGTGGGGCGGGGTTCGTGGTGCCGGCCATGAGCTGCTTCGGGACGATCTCGCAGAGCTCGTCGAGGGTCCACATGTCCGGCTTCCAGATCGTCCGCATGGGGGTGGGGTGCCAGGCGAGGCCGACGGTGCCGCCGGCGACGTGGAAGATCTGGCCGTTGATGTTCCATGCGTCGTCGCTGGCGAGATAGGCGACCATCGGCGCGATCATCTCGGGGTCGCGGAGGGCGGGCGGAGGGGGCGCCTGGCGCTGCTGTCCGGCCGGGCCGGCGGCGCCGCTGATGCCGGCGCGCGCGCGGAGCTCGCGCGCGGAGTCTGGCACGGTCTGGGTGAGGCGCGTCGCCGCGCCGGGGGCGATGGCATTGCAGGTGACGCCGTAGCGTCCGAGGTCCCTGGCGACGACGCGCGTGAAGCCGGCGATGCCGCTCTTCGCCGCGCCGTAGTTCGCCTGCCCGGGATTGCCGATGATGCCGGACGTCGACGAGAAGTTGATGATGCGGCCGTAGCGCTGCTGGCGGAAGATGATCGATGCGGGCTTCGTGCAGTTGTAGTGGCCCTTGAGGTGGACGGCGATGACGGCATCCCACTCCTCCTCGGTCATGTTGAAGATCATGCGGTCGCGGAGGATGCCGGCGTTGTTGACGAGGATGTCGAGGCGGCCGAAGGCGTCGAGGGCCTGCTGGACCATCGCCTCGCCGCCGGCGACCGTGGCGACGGTGTCGTAGTTGGCGACGGCCTCGCCGCCGGCCGCCCTGATCTCGGCGACGACGGCGTCGGCGGGGCCGTTGTCGTGGCCTGTGCCGTCGGTGTTGACGCCGGGGTCGTTGACGACGACCTTCGCGCCTTCACGC
>DATMAH010000036.1:0-11040 GCA_035583735.1 Dehalococcoidia bacterium | reverse complement strand
GCGAGCCGGACGAGTACGCGGCCGGCCACCTGCCGGAGGCGCGCAACGTGCCACTGGGCGAGCTCGGCGAGCGCCTGGGCGAGATCCCGCCGGACCGGCCGGTCGTGGTGTATTGCGGCGCCGGCCACCGTTCGTCGTCCGCGGTCTCGCTGCTGGAGCGCGGCGGCCACGGCAGCATCGTGAACATCGACGGCGGCATCAACGCCTGGCGCCGGGCCGGATACGCGATCGAGTCGTAGGGCCGCGCGCTATCCGCCCGCGACGGCGGGGACGATGCTGATCTCGTCGTTGGGCTTGAGCGCGGACGACATGCCGTCGAGGAAGCGGACGTCCTCGCCGTTGATGTAGACGTTGACGAAGCGGCGGATCTGGCCTTGCTCGTCGACGATGCGCTCCTTCAGGCCCGGGTAGTCCGCGTCGAGGCGGTCGACCGCCTCGGCGAGCGTCGCGGCATCCGTGTTGACGATGTCGATGTCGTTCGTGAGCTTCCGCAGCGGTGTCGGAATGCGTACCTGCACCATGTCGATGTCTCTCCAGTGTCCGGCCCGGCGGCCTCCGCGTGTCCGGCGTCCGCCTCCAGCTTCGCACGGCAGCGGGCGCGACGCACGCCGGCGCGTCGCCCCCGCCGTCACCCCTCGACGATATCGCCCGGGACGGGGTCGACGCGTACGCCTTTCGACGCCACCCATTCCAGCGCCGTCTCGATCTCCTCGATGGCGCCTTCCATCTCCAGCACCACCCAGCCGCGGTCCTCCGTGACATCGGCGCGGCGGATGTTGGTGACGATGTTGTAGTTCTTACCCAGCTCGTAGATGATCGGCAGGGTGATGAGCTCCTGCGGGAACGTGAACTTCACTCGTTGCTTCGCCATGCACCATCCTCGGTTCTCGGCCGTGCGCGGCGGACGCGACGGCGCGTTGCGCGGGCGGCCGTCCGCCCGGTGACTATACCGCCGCGGCCGCGTCCGCCGCCGCGCGCTCGCCCAGCGCGCGCTCGAACGAGGCCATCGTTGGCTCGATGTGCAGCGGGATCTCGAGCGCGTCCTCGATCGCTTCCTGCGTCTTCAGGCCGGAGCCGGTGATGTAGGCGACGGTCACCTCGTCGGCGCCGATCTTGCCGGACTGCGCCAGCTTCTTCAGGCCGGCGACGACGACGCCGCCCGCCGTCTCCGCGAAGATGCCCTCGCTCTCCGCCAGCAGCTTGATGCCCTCGACGATCTCGTCGTCCTCGGACGCGACGCCGTAGCCGCCCGACTCCTCCATCACCTTCAGCGCGTAGTAGCCGTCGGCCGGGTTGCCGATGGCGAGCGACTTGGCGATGGTCTTCGGCCGCACGGGGCGGATGTTCGTCGTGCCGGCTTCGTACGCCGTGACGATGGGCGAGCAGCCGCGCGCCTGTGCGCCGGACATCTTCGTCTGCACGCTGTCGATGAGCCAGAGGCGGGCCAGCTCCTGCAGCCCCTTCCAGATCTTCACGTAGAGCGAGCCCGACGCCATCGGCGCGACGACGTGGTCGGGCGCGCGCCAGCCGAGCTGCTCGGCGACCTCGTAGCCCAGCGTCTTCGAGCCCTCGGCGTAGTACGGCCGCATGTTGATGTTGACGAAGGCCCAGCGGTACTTGTCGGCCAGCTCGGAGCAGAGGCGGTTGACGTCGTCGTAGTTGCCATCGACGGCGACGAGGCGCGCGCCGTACACGCCCGAGCCGACGATCTTGCCGCGCTCGAGGTCTGCCGGGATGAAGACGAAGGCGTCGAGGCCGGCCGAGGCCGCGTGCGCGGAGACGCTGTTCGCCAGGTTGCCCGTGGAGGCGCAGGCCAGCGTGTCGAAGCCGAACTCCCGCGCCTTCGTCGCCGCCACCGTGACCACGCGGTCCTTGAAGGACCACGTCGGGTTCGCGCAGTCGTTCTTGATCCAGAGGCTCTTCAGTCCCAGGTGCTCGCCCAGGTTGCGGGCGCGCAGCAGCGGCGTGAAGCCGGCGTTGATGTCGACGGCGAACTCAGGGTCGGCCGGCAGCAGGCCGGCGTAGCGCCAGACGGAGTACGGCCCGCGCTCGATCGTCTCGCGCGTGATGGTGCGGTGCATCGCGTCGTAGTCGTAGACGACCTCGAGCGGGCCGAAGCAGAACTCGCAGACATGGATCGGGTCGAGGGGGTACTCGCGGCCGCACTCGCGGCAACGCAGGGCTTTGGTGAACGGCATGGCGGCCTCCTGTGCGTCTGCTCGCCGGAGGAAGGCGAGCGGCCCGGTGATGACTATCCCAAGCGGGCGCCCCGGCTCTCCCGGGGCAGAGGCATCGCCATGGTCAGGAGGTTCATAGACTCCGTCTATCTGCCGGTGAATGGAGAATCCGCCCCGCTGGCGGATTCGGCAAAGCGTATCAACCGCTTCGCGCGGGTGTCAAACGGCGCTGCCAGCAAACGGCCCATGGCCGCCCCGCACGGCGGGCAACAACAGGGCCCCGGTCCCGGGGCCCTCCTCAGGCGTCTTGGGCGCGAGCGCTCAGGCGGCGATGGACCGCTCGCGCTTGCGGGTCGCGGTATCGCCCAGGACGCGCTCGCGGATACGGGCCAGCGCTTCCGGCGTCGGGGCCTCGCGGAGCCGGGCGCGGGCCGGCGCCAGGGCGTCCTGGAGCCAGCGGACGGCCCGGAGGTCCTCGAGCGGGGTGACGTTCTTGGCGGGGTTGGCTGTGGTCATCATCATCGCCTCTACACCCTCAGAATCGGCGGCGGGCGCGGGTTCTGTGACGGTGTCAGCACCCGGCTCGCCGGGCTGTCGGCGCCTCACGGGCCCACAGGCCGGCGATGATCTAACGCAGCGGGCGGCTGAACGTTACAGGCCGGGCGGGCGATTCTCCGCTTGTGGCCCGCAGCGCCGCCATCCGCGTCCGGGCGGCCACTCGCCGACGGCAGCCTCGCAGACTCCCTCCCACCAGAGGTAGCGCTCAAGGAGGCCCGGGTCGAATTCCCCGCGCCGGTAGGTCTCGATGACGGCGCGGGCCGTGGCGTCCGGTTCCCAGGCGGCAGGCAGGGGACGGGCAGGGGCTGGGCGGCGCTGGTAGATGGTCATCAGTTGCTCCGGCGCCGCGGCTGTCCGGGGCGGCGCTCCGGCGACAAGATAGGGCGCGCCAGCCGCCAGCCGGTTAAGCAGCGGTGAAGGGTGAATTAAGCCCTGGCCGCGGGGCACCCGAAGGTATTACAGAACGGTTCCGGGGAGTCCGGTTTACGGTTGGTTAACAGTTCTCTAGCAGGCCGATCACATGACGCGGCTACTGTAGGTTTCGCGGGCGGACCGCTTGCACGTCTAAAATCAGGCGTAGGGTGTGACGATCTTTGAGGCAGGGAGTGAGCAAGCGGTCCGCCCGCTTGCTCACCTATAATGGGGCCCGGCGGCCAACACGAGAATCTATACATGCCGGGAACCATCCTCGTAGTCGACGACGAAAAGAATATCGTCCAGCTTGCCCGTCTCTACCTCACCAACGAGGGCTTTCGTGTCGAGGCGGCGCACGACGGCAAGCAGGCGCTCGACAAGGCCCGCGCCCTCAAGCCCGACCTCATCGTCCTCGACCTGATGATGCCGGAGATGGACGGCCTGACCGTCTGCAAGGAAATCCGGAAGACGTCCAACGTCCCCGTCATCATCCTCACCGCGCGCGGCGACGACGTCGACCGCATCGTCGGGCTGGAGATCGGCGCCGACGACTACATGGCGAAGCCGTTCAACCCGCGGGAGCTCGTCGCCCGCGTGAAGGCGGTGCTGCGGCGCAGCCAGGGGGAGCGCGACATCCCGGAGGTCATCGAGGTGGACGGGTTGCGCATCGACGCGGCCAGCCGCGAGGTGACGCTCAACGGGCAGCAGCTCCAGCTTCGCGCCAAGGAGTTCGACCTGCTGACGGCGTTCGCCCAGCACAAGGGGACGGTCCTGGACCGCGAGCGGCTGCTGCGAATGGTGTGGGGCACCGACTACTACGGCGACTCGCGCACGATCGACGTCCACGTCGCATGGCTGCGCGACAAGCTCGGCGACTCCAGCGTGAAGATCCAGACCGTCTGGGGCGTCGGCTACAAGCTCGTCGTAGAGAACGATGCTGTGGAGTCTTAGAGCCAGGCTGACCCTCTCGTTCGCGCTGGTCGTCGCGCTGGCGGTGTTCCTGGCCGGCGCCAGCGCGCTCTTCCTGCTGCGCGACAGCCAGCAGGAGACGGCGCGCGAGCGCTACGGACGCCAGGCCGAGCCCCTCAACGAGCGCGTCGCCCGTCTCGCCGCGGAGGGGCGCACCCTCGACGAGATCCGCGCCTACCTGTCGCAGACCGCGGCCGACACCAACGTCCGCATCCTCCTGCTCGATGCCGACCAGGTGGTGATCTTCGACAGCGCCGACCGCCTCGTCGGCACGTACATCCTCGCGTTCGAGGGCCGCGAGGTACAGGAGGTGGAGTCCGCTGGCGCCCGCTTCCGCTGGGTGAACTTCAACCGCGACGGGACGCCGCTGACGCTGTTCTCCGCGCCCGAACCGGAGGAGAACTCCCAGTTCGCCACGCCCGCGTACCAGGCGATCGTGGCCATCGAGCGCGACGAGCTGGCGTCGGCCTGGCTGGACCTCGTGCCGCGGCTGGCACTCGCCGGCACGATCGCCCTCACCGTCTCGTTCCTGGTGTCGTACTTCATCTCGCGGTCGATCTCCGGCCCGCTGGGGCGCATCACGAACGCCTCGAAGGAGATGGCGAAGGGCAACTACGACGTGCACATCCCCATCCGGGGTGAGGACGAAGTGGGGCGGCTCGCCGAAGCGTTCAACCAGATGGCGCGCGAGGTCAGCCGCAACCAGGGGATGATGAAGGACCTGCTCGCCAATGTCTCCCACGAGCTGAAGACGCCGCTCACGTCGATCCAGGGATTCTCGCAGGCGATCATGGACGGCGTCATCTCGGACGACGACATCCGCGAATACAGCCGCACGATCCACGACGAGGCGCACCGCATGCGCGGCCTCGTCGACGACCTGCTGCTGCTCTCGCAGATCGAGTCCGGCCAGGTGGTGATGCGCTACGAGCCGGTCGACCTGCGCGCCCTGCTGGAGGCGTCGCTCGACCGCTTCCAGTGGTCGATCCGTGAAGCGAACATCGAGACGCGGCTGCGGCTGGACCGCATCCCGATGGTGCACGGTGACCCGCGGCGGCTGGAGCAGGTATTCTCGAACCTGCTGCAAAACGCCGTGCGGCACACGCCGCCGGGCGGCGTCATCACGGTCAGCGCGACGACGCTCGCCGGCGGCAACGTCAGCGCGAGCGTGCACAACACCGGCTCCGTCATCCCCAAGGAGGACCTGCCGCGCGTGTTCGAACGCTTCTTCCAGGTCGACCGCGCGCGCACGCGCAAGGGCGGCAGCAGCGGCCTGGGACTGTCGATCGTCAAGGAGATCGTGGAGGCGCACGGGGGCAGCGTGAAGGCCGTCAGCTCCGAGACGGCGGGCACGGAGTTCATCGTCATCCTGCCGAACCCGGAGGCGCAGAACGGCAAGGCCACGCGCCCGGCGGAGCAGGCGCCGCGCGGCCTCGAACGGCGCACGGATGCGGGGCTGGGGGTCAGCCGGTAGTCGTTGGTCGTTGGGGATCGGACCGAGGACCTGCCGGCCAAGAACCAAGAACCAAGACCCAAACGCCAGCGGGTGCCCCCATCCTCCACCTGCCTCCTGTCATCCTACCCCCGTCGTCCGTCCTCCATCGCTGATGACCAATCACCCAATCAGTCCCTCCATCCTCGACTGCTGGTAACCACGCCAACCGGCGTCCCTCTCACGACCAACGACCGACGACCAACCCCCTATACTCCCGGCATGTTCGCTGTGATCCTCGCCGGGGGCGCCGGCACGCGGCTGCGCCCGCTGACGTACGCGCGACGCAAGGAGCTGGTGCCCATCGTCAACCGGCCGCTGCTGGAGTACCGGCTCAACAACCTCGCCGACCACGGCGTGCGCGACATCGTGCTCGCGTGCTCACAGGGGATGCGCGAGGTGGAGGAGCACTTCGGCGACGGCGCATCGCTGGGCATCCGCATCCAGTACGTCTACGAGGACAAGCCGCTGGGCTCCGGACGCGCGGTGAAGGAGGCGGCGCGGGCGGCAGGCGCGACCGGCACGCTGGTCGTCTGCAACGGCGACATCCTCACCAACATCGACCTCACGTCGATGGTCGCCCGCCACCACGAGGCCGGCGCCACCATGTCGATGTCGCTGGCCCCGGTCGACGACCCCTGGAACTTCGGCGTCGTCGCGACGGACGACGACCTGGGCATCCGCAGGTTCATCGAGAAGCCCCCCAAGGGCGAGGAGCCAAGCAACCTGATCAACGCCGGCACGTGGCTGTGGGAGCCCGAAGTGCTCGAACGCATCCCGGACGACGACTCCGCCGCGCGCGACCAGTTCGCCGAGCGCGTGCTCTTCCCCGGGCTCATCGCCGGCGGGAAGCGCGTCCAGGGCTTCATCGAGGACCTGTGGGTGGACGTCGGGTCACCGGAACGGTACCTGCGCGCGACGCGGCTGCTGCTCGAGCGTGCGCCGGAGCCCGGGGTGACCGGCCTCGAGTTCGCCAGCGTGGAGTACGGCGTGGAGTTCGTCGGGCACGTGGCGCTCGACCGCGGCGTCCGCATCGGCGCGGGCACGCGCGTGGTCGGGCCGAGCGCGATCGGGCGTGACACGATCATCGGGCGCGGCACGCACATCGCGGCGAGCGTGGTGTGGGAGGAGGCGCGCATCGGCGACGGCGCGCGGATCAGCGGCAGCATCATCGCCGCCTACGCCGGCATCGGCGATCGCGCCGTTGTGACGGACGCCGTGCTGGCGAACGGCGCCGAGGTGGAGGAGGGGCACACGCTGGAGCCCGGCACAAAGGTCATGCCCAACGACCGCGTGTGAGCTGATGTACGATGCGCGCCATGGGACTCCCCGAGCCACGGCCCGCCGTCCGCGCGCTGCTCCACGAGGCGGTGCGCATCCGGCGTGACCTGCACCGGCACCCGGAGCTCTCGTTCGAAGAGCAGCGCACGCAGGCGCTGATCCTCGAACGGCTGACGGCGCTCCGGCTCGACGACGTGCGCGCGATGAACCGCACCGGCGCGACCGCGATCGTCCGCGGCGCCCTCCCGGGCCCCAACCTGCTCTGGCGCGCCGACATCGACGCGCTGCCGCTGACCGAGGACACGGGGCTGCCGTTCGCGTCCGAGAACGGCGCCATGCACGCCTGCGGCCACGACGGGCACGCCGCCATCGCGCTGGCGCTGGCCGAGGCGCTGCAGTCGTCGCGCGAGCGCCTCGCCGGGACGGTGCGCTTCGCGTTCCAGCCGGCGGAGGAGCGCATCGGCGGCGCCATCGGCATGATCGAGGAGGGCGTGCTGGAGGAGCCGCGCGTCGACCGCGTCTACGGCCTGCACCTCTGGGCGACGACCCCCACCGGACAGGCGCTGGTGCGGCCGGGGCCGGTGTTCGCCGCCGCCACCCACTTCCGCATCATCGTGCGCGGGCGCGGCGGCCATGCGGCAGCGCCCCACGAGACCGTCGACCCCATCGTCGTGGCGGCGCACGTCGTAACGGCGCTGCAGACTATCGTCAGCCGAAGCGTCGACCCCACGGACGAGGCGGTGCTCACCATCGGCCGCATCGAAGGCGGCGTGCGCGGCAACGTCATCCCGGAGTCGGTGATGATGTCCGGTACAGTGCGCACGTACGCGGAGCGCGCGAAACGGCGCATCTTGCAGCGCATGGAGGAGATCCTGGCCGGCGTCACGTCCGCGTTCGGCGCGACGTGCCAGTTCGACCACTCGACGCTCGACGCCGTGGTCAACGACGCCGTGTGCGCGGCGACGGTCGCCGCGGCGGCCGCGGCGTTCCTCGGGCCAGAGAACGTCGGCGAAGGACGCGCCATGGGCGGCGACGACATGTGCTACTTCCTGCAGCGGCGCCCCGGGGCGTACTTCATGCTCGGCGCACAGCCGCGGGACAGGCGCGCCTACCCGCACCACCACCCGAAGTTCGACTTCGACGAGGCGGCGATCGGACTGGGGGTGGAGGTCGCGCTGCGCATCATCGAGACGGACGCCGGCTGCGAGCTGTGATGGAGGCGGATATGACCGTCCGTCCGGGGCCGGAAACGTACGTCGTGTACGTGCCGTGGCGCGAGGGCCGGGACGTGCGCCGCTTCACCGAGGACCTGCAGGCGACGCTGGACGCCATCCGCGCCGAGGGCGGTGAGGTGATCGCGGCGCTCGACCACACGGTGGTGTACGGCGGCAACGCGACCGCTGGACACTGGATCTACTGGAGGAAGCGAGAGACATGGGCGGACCCCGATTCGGCGTCCCGATAGTCATCGCGGAGTACGACCCGGCGTGGCCGCACATGTTCGAGGAAGAGCGCGGCCGCATCTACGCGGCGTGTGGCCGCGACGTCTTCGTCGCGTTCGAGCACGTCGGCAGCACGGCCGTGCCCGGCCTCGCCGCCAAGCCGGTCATCGATATGTCGCCGTGCCTGCGGTCGATCGCCGGCGCGGCGCCGCTGATCCCGAAGCTGGAGGCGCTCGGCTACGTCTACCAGAAGTGGACGGAGTCGCCGACGCCGGCGCTCTCCGGCGAGGGGACGCCGTTTCGCCGCTACTTCACGAAGGACGTCGACGGTGCCCGTCGCTACCAGGTCCACATGGTCGAGGCCGGCCACCCGTGGGTCCGCGACCAGGTCCTCTTCCGCAACTACCTCCGCACACACCCGGAAACGGCGCGCGACTACGCCGACCTGAAGCGCCGGCTCGCCGCCGAGTACAATGCCGGCCGGACGGACAAGAGCAACATCAACGTCGGCTACACCGACCGCAAGGGCGAGTTCGTGCGGGCGGTCCTGCGCCGCGCGCGCGAGGAGATCGCGCCCGGTGAGGGCGCCATGCCCGAAGGGATGCAGCGATGACACCACGTGTGCTCGTGCTCGGCGCCGGCTTCGGCGGGCTGGAGCTCACCACGCTTCTCGCCGACGAGTTCGGTGACGAGCTGGACCTGACGCTGCTCGACAGGTCGGACCACTTCGTCTTCGGCTTCTCAAAGCTCGACGTGATGTTCCACCGCGCGACCCCCGACGCCGTCCGCGTGCCATACGCCAGCATCACCAAGCCGGGGGTCCGCTTCCGGCAAGAGACGATCACGTCGATCGACCCGGCCTCCCGCCGCGTGACCACGGACGGCGGTACCTACGAGGCCGACATCCTCGTCGTCGCGCTCGGCGCCGACTACGACCCGGGCGCGACACCGGGGCTCGTCGAGGGCGGGTACGAATTCTACTCCGTCGCCGGCGCTGAGCGCCTGCGCGACGTGCTGCCGGCCTTCACGAGCGGGCGCGCCGTCGTCGGCGTCACGTCCACGCCGTTCAAGTGCCCGCCGGCGCCCAGCGAGTGCGCGCTGCTCCTCCACGACTACCTGGGCGCCCGCGGCGTGCGCGACTCGTGCGAGATCAGCCTCGTCATGCCGTTCGGCGTGCCGATCCCGCCCGCACCCGACGCGTCGCGCGCGCTGCTGGCGGGCTTCGCCGAGCGTGGCATCACGTTCGTGAAGGACCGCGTGGTGCGCGGGGTCGATGCGGCGCGGCATGTCGTCGTGCTGGACGACGGCAGCGAGCTGCCGTGCGATCTCTTCCTGGGCATCCCGAAGCACCGCGCGCCCCGCGTCGTCGAGGAGAGCGGCATGTGCGACGACGGCTGGATCCCCGTGACCCGCGCCGACCTGCGGACGCGCTTCCCGGGCGTCTACGCCATCGGCGACGTGACGAGCGTGGGCACGCCGAAGGCCGGCGTCTTCTCCGAGGGCGCCGCGCGCGTCGTCGCGCAGGCGATCATCGCCGAGGTGCGGGGGCGCGACGGGCCGGGCGCCTACAACGGCGCGGGGGCGTGCTACATCGAGTGGGGTGGCGGGAACGTCGGACGGGTGGACGTGGACTTCTTCAGCGGGCCGTCCCCGGCCGGGCGCCTGGTGGATGCGTCGCCGGCGCTTGTGACCGAGAAGCACGAGTTTGGCGCGAGCCGCCGCCGCCGCTGGTTCGGCCTGTAGCGGCGCCGCGATGGTCGGCGGACGGGACCCGTGGAGGAGGCGCCCAGCGGTGGGCCGTTCCCGCGGCCGGCGCGCCGGCGACAGCGGCTGCGGGCGGCGCCGTACATGCTTCCGAAGTGAGTGCGGCCGCACATCCGCCGCGCCTGCGCCGCACCTGACGCATCATCCCCCGTCGGCGATCGTCCCCGCCGTGCGGTGATGATCGGCCTCAGCTTGATCGCCGGATCGTTGTCGGACACGCTGGGGCGTCCGGATGGTCGCGAGATGGAAGAGGCCGGTCCATGACGAAGACGCTGGAGATGCTGGGGTTTGAAGCAGACGCACGCGTGCTGATCGTGCACGCGGACGACGTGGGCGCGTCGCACGCGTCGAACGTGGCGGCGTTCGAGTGCATGGAGCGCGGCAGCCTCTCCTGCGCGTCGGCGCTGGTGCCGGCGCCGTGGTTCGCCGAGACGGCGTCGCTCTGCAAGCGCCACCCCGGCACCGACATGGGCATCCACCTGACGCTCACCGCGGAGTACGAGACGTACCGCTGGCGCTCGCTCACGGGGCACCCATCGCTGCACGCGCCGGACGGCGGCATGTGGCGCAGCGTGCCGGAGGCGGCACGCAGCATCGACCCCGGCGTCGCGCGGGAGGAGCTGCGCGCGCAGGTGCGGCTCGCGCTCGACATGGGCATCGACGTCACGCACGTCGACACGCACATGGGGACGGTGATGCAGCCGAAGTACCTGTCCGCGTACGTCGACGTCGCGCTGGAGTTCCGGCTGCCGATCTTCTTCATCCGGCCCAGCGAGCGGCGGCTGGCATCGCTGGGCGAGGCGGCGCCGCTGTACGCGGAGCAGGCACGCCGGCTGGACGACGCCGGCGTGCCGCTGCTGGACAACGTGATCGTGGAGACGCTGAGCGAGGTGGAGCCGGAAGACAAGGAGCGGCAGTTCAAGGAGTGGTTCGCGAACTTGCG
>DATMAH010000035.1:0-3701 GCA_035583735.1 Dehalococcoidia bacterium | reverse complement strand
CATCGACCATCGCCGCGAAGTCCATGCCGGGCCGCTCCGCCGCCACGCGCCCCGGCAGCTGCTGCGGGTCGACGCCCATGTCGCGCGCGCCATTGACGTTCGCCTCCGTCGGCAGCACGTAGAGCGACTCGGCCGCCTTCTCGCCGCGCAGGGCGATCGCGAGGTTGGCCGCCGCTCGGGCGCCGTTTCCTGCCGCAGCCACGTCGACGGGCGACGGCGCGTAGAGGATCGAGACGGTCTTCTTGTCGTCCTTCGCCGCCTGGACGATCGCCAGCGCGCGGTCGGCGTCCGCATCGCCGAGCGCGGGCAGCTCCGCCTGCTCGCCGGCCGCGCGCTTCGCCAGCGCGTCGACCGTCGCGGCCTCGGAGCCGGGGCGCGGCTGCAGCCAGACCCCACCGTACGGCTCGGCGAAGTCCGCCATCTCGCCCCAGATCGGCGAGACGAGCAGCAGCGTGCCGTTGCGCGGGCGGGCGGGATTGCCGACAACGGCGTCCTTCGTCCGCAGCGCGAACACGTTGTGCGACGACTCCAGGTCGTCCGCGATGACGATGACGATGTCGCTGCGCGCGATGTTGATCGCGTCCGCCGGCAACGCCTCCGTGCCGAACGCCGCCTCGATCGCCGCGGCGGCGGCGCGGTTCGGCGCGCCCTCACTGAAATCGACGTGCGGCGTGCCGATGACCTCGCGCGCCAGCTTCTGCGCCAGGTAGTTCTCCTCGTTCGTGTTGAATGGCGAGCCGAGGACGGCCACGCTCTCCGCGCCGTGCTTCTCCACGATCGCCTTGAGCTGCTCCGCCGCGTAGGCGATCAGCTCACCCCAGTGCGCCGGGAACTGCGGCGACCCCGCCGGCCCGCGCCGCACCAGGTGGCGGCTCAGGCGCTGCTTGTCGCTCACAGCGTCGTAGTGGAAGCGGCCGCGCACGCAGACCTGGTCGGCGGAGACGGGGTTGATGCGGTCCGGCTTGACGATGACGGCGCGGCCGGAGCGCGTGCCGATGCTGATCGTGCAGCCGACAGAGCAGGAGTTGCACGTCGTGCTCACCCAGTCTTCCGAGCGGGCGATCCACTTGTTCGGCTTCTCCATCAGCGTCGCCGTTGGGCAGACGTCGATGCAGGCGCCGCAGAAGTCGCAGTTCGACTCATGCACCGCGCCACCGGCGCCGAAGGCGATGCGGGTCTCCCAGCCCTTGTTCGCCAGCGTGATCGCACTCGTGTGCCTGATCTCGTCGCAGGCGCGCACGCAGCGGGTGCAGATGATGCACATCTGCGGGTCGAACTCGAGGAAGGGGTTCGCGCGGTCGGGGTCCGGCTGCTCCGTCTGGTAGTACGTGCGCGGCTCGAACGCCCAGGGCTCGACGTTTTCGAAGCCCATGTCCAGCAGCTCGTTCGTCGTCTGCAGCTCGCAGCGGTAGTTCTTCGAGCACGTGACGCAACGGTGCGTGACGACGTCGTCGCGCAGGCAGATGTCGCCCGGCATGCACTTCACGCGCCGGTGGCACGTGAGGCAGCGGTCGCTGTGATTGGCGTTGATGATCGCCAGCACCTGCTGCCGCTGCGACTTGATCTCGGGCGTCTCGGTGTTCACCACCATGCCCTCGGCCACCCTCGACGTGCACGCGAGCTGCGGCCCGCGAGCGCCCTCGATCTCGACGAGGCACGTGCGGCAGCCCGCATACGGCACCAGGCCGTCGATGTAGCAGAGGTTGCTGATCCAGACGCCGTTCCGCTTGATCGCCTCGACGAGCGGTGCGCCCGCCTCAGCCTCGACCTCGACGCCGTTCAGGGTGAACTTAGCCACGCGTGCTCGCTCCGACGACGCGCTCTCCCTTCGAGACAGGCTCCGGGTTCTGCCGCGCCTCGACCTCGATCAGCTCGATGACGTCCTCGGGCGCGCGCTGGCCATGCGGGTAGTAGTAGTCATGGCGCCGCAAGTGCTCGTGCGCCAGCTTCGTGAGGGCGTGCTTGTCCTTGTACATCGTGTCGAACTCGTACACGGCGTCCTCGAAGACGCCGCCGGCCTGGATCGCCTGGTACGGGCACGCCTCGACGCAGAGGCCGCAGTACATGCAGATGCGGAAGTCGATCTCGTACCGCAGCTTGTTGAGGGTGCCGTCGGGGTTCGGCTCCGTCTCGACGAGGATGCAGCCGTCCGGGCAGGCCTGCGCGCAGGTGCTGCAGCCGGTGCAACGCTCGTCGAACCAGAGCAGGTTCGTCCGCGCGCGCGGCGACATCGGCCGCGTGACCTCCGGGAACTCGATCGTCGCGTGCGGCTTCACCATCCGCCGGATGGTGACGAGCATGCCCTTCAGGAGGCCGATTCCGTACATGGTCGCTCGCTTCTCGCCGCTGGCCGCCGTGGGTGCGCGCCGCAAGCGCGCAGATTCGATTGTAACAGTTTTCACGGATGGTCAAAGTGGGAGGGTAGAGGCGGACGACGCAACGGACGACGCGCGATGGAAGAAGGGCCCGGCAGATGGCGGAAGGCGGCAGATGGCGGACGGCGGGACGTGGCCGGTGGAAGGTCGCGGGTGAGACGGGAGGCGGCGGGGATACGGAGTCGCGGCGCAGGTCGTCGACGCAGCGCCGTGCGCCGGGCGCGAGCGCTCCCGGTGTTCGTTGACGGCCTTTCGGCGTCTCGATACGATGCAACGACCTCTGTGGGCGGTTAGCTCAGCTGGTTAGAGCGCTACGTTGACATCGTAGAGGTCACTGGTTCGAGTCCAGTATCGCCCACCATCTACGCCGCAACCGCTGAAGGGGTGGCCCCGGCCACCCCTTCGTCCGTCCGGCGGCGCGCGCGGCGCTGTGATGAAGCGCCGGCTTTGATAGACTGTGAGAGCGTGGGCCGCTAGCTCAATTGGCAGAGCAGCTGACTCTTAATCAGCCGGTTGCAGGTTCGACTCCTGCGCGGCTCACCAGGCAGCACAGTCACGCGCCGCCGGACCTCCATGGACCCGGCGGCGCGTTCGCGTCTCCCGCGTTGCGCGCGACCGGGCGAAGGCGGACGGAAGCCGGCGGATCGGGCGGGGGCCGGAGCGCAGGCTACTGAGGTCCGTGCTGGTCGACCAACGGCACGGGAGCCGTGATCACACCGGGGGCGTCGTCGCCGATCTCGCGGAGGATCTCCGCCAGCGGGCCCGCCGGGGCCTGGGCGGCAGCCGTCAGCGGCGGCGCACCCGGGCGCGGCATCACGGACGCGGACGGGGGCAAGCGCGCCGGCATCGGCCTCAACGCGCGCGACCGTGCAACGCCCACGGGCCCCCTCCGCAAGCTCCGTGCGATTGCGCCGTTACGGGCGCCTTCAGCTTCGTGAGACTCCCGCCAACCACATCGTCCTACAATAGACGGCGTCCCGCCCGGGACTGTCACACCCGCCGCCGCCACGGCGTGCAACGAGGGAGGCGCAGACATGCACGACATCGTCCTTCCGAAGAGCCGGCTGAAGCGCATCAAGAACAGCTATCGCTATCCCGGCCAGGCGGCGCTCGTCGCGCGCATCCCGCTCCTGGGCCGCCGCGTCCCCATGCGCGGCATGTGGCGGCGCGAGCCGCTGCGCCTGGCGCTCCGTGCCGAGCGCGCGATGACGTCCCGCGCGGGCGGCCCGTCGCTGCTCGCGGGCATCTGCGGCGGATGGGGGGACGCGCGCACCCTGGACGCCGCCCGCGGCGCCGTCACCCGGACAGCGCCGCGGTTGGGCGGTG
>DATMAH010000034.1:0-3252 GCA_035583735.1 Dehalococcoidia bacterium | reverse complement strand
CGTATGTCGCTTCGAACTCCCGCCGGTCGGCGGGACGCTCGCCACGCAGCGACGACTTGATCCAGCCGAGGCACCGCTGCTCCCACGCCGCCACGTGTGCCAGCGCGTCCTTCACCGACCAGCCGTCGTTGAACGCTGGCTCCGTCAGCCGCGAGACCGCCAGCGCGCCGACCGCGTCGTCGAGGCGGCCGCGTTCCCTGCGCGTCAGGGCGATGAGGGCGCGCTTGTCGGCTGGCGCTGTCTCGCCGGGCATGGTGTCATCGGCCCCGTCGCGCCGGCGTGCGGACGGCGGGCTTCTTGCCGGCGCGCGCTGCCGGCTTCGCGGGCGCCTTGCCATTCGTCGTGCGGCGGCTGCCGTTCGCGGCGGCGCGCGGCTGCATGCGGACGGCGGCCAGGCGCTCTGGCGGCAGCACCCGGCGCAGGTACTCCGCCGTGTAGCTCCCCTCGGCCATCGCGACCTCCTCCGGCGTCCCGGTCGCGACGATGCGCCCGCCGCGGTCGCCTCCCAGCGGGCCGAGGTCGATGATGTGGTCCGCGTTCTTGATCACGTCCATGTGGTGCTCGATGACGACGACGGTGTTGCCGGCATCGACCAGCTTCTGCAGCACCTCCAGCAGCGCGCGCGTGTCCTCGAATGAGAGGCCGGTCGTCGGCTCGTCGAGGATGTAGAGCGTGCGGCCGGTGCTGCGCTTCGACAGCTCCGTCGAGAGCTTGACGCGCTGCGCCTCGCCGCCGGAGAGCGTCGTCGCCGGCTGGCCCAGCCGGATGTAGCCGAGGCCGACGTCGCGCACCGTCTCCAGCTTGCGCCGCAGCACCGGGATCGGCCCGAAGAACTCGCACGCCTCCGTCACCGTCATGTCCAGCACGTCGGCGATGCTCTTGCCCTTGTAGGTGATCTCGAGCGCCTCGCGATTGTAGCGCTTGCCCTTGCACACCTCGCACGGCACGGTCACGTCCGGCAGGAAGTGCATCTCGATCTCGATGTAGCCGTCGCCCGCGCACGCCTCGCAGCGGCCGCCCTTCACGTTGAAGCTGAAGCGGCCCGGCGTGTAGCCGCGGAGCCGCGCCTCCGGCACCGACGCGAACAGCTCGCGTACCGGCGTGAAGATGCCCGTGTACGTCGCCGGGTTCGACCGCGGCGTCCGCCCGATCGGTGACTGGTCGATGTTCACGACCTTGTCGATGTTCTCCAGCCCGTCGATCGCGTCGACGTCGCCCGGGCGTTCCCGCGCGTTGTAGAGGAGCTGCGCCGCCTTCTTGTAGAGCAGCTCGTTGATCAGGGTGCTCTTGCCGGAGCCGGAGACGCCCGTGATGCAGACGAACTTGCCGAGCGGGATCTCGACGTCGATGTCCTTCAGGTTGTTCTCGCGCGCCCCCCGCACGACGATCGACGCGCCGTTGCCGGGCCGGCGGGTCTCCGGCAGCGGCACCTGGCGCCGGCCGCTCAGGTAGGCGCCCGTCATCGACTGCTCGGACTCCATGATGCGCTCGACCGGCCCCTGCGCGACGACGTGGCCGCCGCCCTCGCCGGCGCCCGGCCCCATGTCGATGATCCAGTCCGCTGCCCGCATCATCGCCTCGTCGTGCTCGACGATCAGCACCGTGTTGCCGAGGTCGCGCAGCCGCTCCAGCGTGCGGATCAGCCGCGCGTCGTCCACCGGGTGCAGGCCGATGCTCGGCTCGTCGCAGACGTACAGCACGCCCATCAGGCTGGAGCCGATCTGCGTCGCCAGACGGATGCGCTGCGCCTCGCCGCCGGAGAGCGTGCCGGCGGTGCGGTCGAGCGTCAGGTAGTCGAGGCCGACGTCGTTAAGGAACGTCAGCCGCGCGCGGATCTCCTTCAGGATCTGCCGCGCGATCGCCTGCTCGCGCTCGTTCAGCGGCGTCTTCGGGCCGGCCAGCAACTCCACCCAGTCGCGGGCCTCGCGCACGTCCATGTGCGTCACGTCGCGGATGTTCTTGCCGGCGACGGTGACGGCGAGCGTCTCCGGCTTCAGGCGGGCGCCCCCGCAGGTCGCGCAGGGCACTGGCGCCATGTACTTCTCGATCTCGCCGCGCACGTACTCGGAGTCTGTTTCGCGGTAGCGGCGCTGCAGGTTCGGGATCACGCCCTCGAACGACGTCTCCCAGCGGTTCGTGTGGCCGCCGGACGTCTTGTAGTTGATGGCGATCCGCCCGTCGTCGCCGTACAGCACCAGGTCCAGGTGCTGCTTCTTCATGTCCTTCACCGGCACGTCGAGCCTGAAGCCGTGCTTCTTCGCGAGCGCCTGCACCATGCGGAAGTACCACGTGCTGACCGACGCCGACTTCGACCACGGCGCGATCGCGCCGCCCTCGATGCTGAGGCTGCGGTTCGGCACGACCAGCCCGGGGTCGATCTCCATCTTCACGCCGAGGCCCGTGCAGTCCGGGCACGCGCCGTGCGGCGAGTTGAAGCTGAAGTTGCGCGGCGCCAGCTCGCCGATGCTCGTGCCGTCGGACGGGCACGCGTAGTGCTCCGAGTACAGGCGGTCCTCGTCGCCATCGATGTTCACCAGCACCGTGCCGCCGCCGAGCTTCAGCGCCTGCTCGACGCTGTCGGCGAGACGGCTCGCGTTCGACGACGTGCCTTCCCCGCCCTCGCCTTCCGTGATCAGGCGGTCGACCACCACCTCGATGCTGTGCTTGCGCTTCTTGTCCAGCGTGATCTCCTCGTCGAGGTCGCGCACGCGCCCGTCGACGCGCACGCGCACGAAGCCGGCCCGGCGCGCGTCCTCGAAGACGTGCTGATGCTCGCCCTTCCGGTCGCGGATGATGGGGGCGAGGATCATCAGCCGCTTGCCGGGCTCGATGCCGAGGATGGCGTCGACGATCTGCTGCACCGTCTGGCGCTCGATCGGCCGGCCGCAGACGGGGCAGTGCGGCGTGCCGGCGCGCGCGAAGAGCAGCCGCAGGTAGTCGTAGATCTCGGTGACGGTGCCGACGGTGGAGCGCGGATTGTTGCTGACGCCCTTCTGGTCGATGGAGATGGCGGGCGAGAGGCCCTCGATGTAGTCGACGTCCGGCTTCTCCATCTGGCCGAGGAACTGGCGGGCGTAGGCGGAGAGACTCTCGACATAACGCCGCTGCCCTTCGGCGTAAATGGTGTCGAAGGCAAGCGAGCTCTTCCCGGAGCCGGACAGGCCGGTGATCACCACCAGCCGGTCGCGGGGGATGGTGACGTCGATGTCCTTCAGGTTATGTTCGCGGGCGCCTTTGACGATGATGGCGTCC
>DATMAH010000033.1:0-3119 GCA_035583735.1 Dehalococcoidia bacterium | reverse complement strand
GCGGGATGGCGGCGTCACGCCGCGCACCGGAAGCTTCCGCGGTGCGGGCTGGCACTTCGGGCAGTAGACGCTGCTGCGGCCGCCGATCTTGATGCGCCGCATGAGCGTGCCGCAGCGATAGCAGGGCTGGCCCGCGCGTCCGTACGCCTGCACCGTCTCCTGGTTGCGGCCTGGGTCGCCGTCGACGTTCACGTGATCGCGCAGGGTCGTGCCGAGGCTGCTGCCACGCGCCTCGATGCCCATCCGCAATGCCTCGATGATGCCCGCGTGGAGGCGCACCCAGTCGTCGGGCCTGAGGCGGTTCGCCGGCCGCAGTGGGTGGATACGGGCGTAGTGCAGGGCTTCGTCCGAGTAGAGATTCCCGAGGCCGGCGACTACCGACTGGTCCAGCAGTACCGACTTGATGGGCGCGGCGCGGCGGCCGGCGCGCCCGCGTAGCACCGCGGGCGTGAACTCCGAAGCGAGCGGCTCGGGGCCCAGCGCCTCCATCACCATCGTCGCGTCTTCCACGAGCCACATCGTCCCGAACTTGCGGAGGTCCGCCCAGCGGAGCTGGTGCCCGTCGTCCAGGTCGAAGGTGGCGCGCACGTAATCGTCCGGCGGATCGTCGGGCCGCCTGTAGAGGACGTTGCCCGACATGCGGCGGTGCATCACCCAGGCGCGCCCGTCGTCGAGGTCGACGATCAGGTACTTGCCGCGGCGGCGGAGGCCGGCGACGGTTCGGCCTCTGAGCTGGCGGCAGAACTCGGACGGCGTCAGGAGCTGCACGAGGCGCGGCGCATCAGCCGCGATCTCGCACGAGACGATCGTGCGCCCGACGATGCGGGCTTCGAGGTCGCGGCGTACCGTCTCGACTTCCGGCAGTTCGGGCATGCCGGAAGCCTAGCGGCCGGGCGCCTATGGCGCCGCTGCATACCCGCAGGACGTTTCCGCTGACCGTAGGCCGCCGGTTCGCTACGGTACATCACAGGAATTGCGAACGGAGGCGAACCATGTCGTGGCTTCCCGAGCCCGTGCGGGCGCTCCTGGAGAAGGCGCTGGTGTGCGAATTCACGGTCGTCGGCGATAACGGCCGGCCGGTGACGCACCCGCTGCTCCCGCTCTGGGATGGCGAGCGCGTCTACATGACCTCGAGCGTGCTCTTCTCGAAGAAGCTGGAGCACATCAAGCGCGACCCGCGCGTGAGCCTGGCGATTACGGACCGCGTCGCGACCGGCGGCCAGCAGGCGCGCTGCGTCGTCCAGGGCGACGCCCGCGTCATCGAGGACGATATCCACACCACGTGGGAGCAGGTGCTGCCGCTCTGGCGCGCGAAGGAGCCGGGGATCGACTTCATCCTGGGCAAGCGGTTCGCCCTGCCGCTGTTCTTCGAGCGCGCGATCATCGAGGTGAGGCCGCGCAAGGTTACGTGGTGGGAGGACGGCGACCCCGCGAAGGAGCCGCAGGTGGTGGCCGAGGCGGAGGTGGCGGCATGAAGGGCGCTATCCCGGTCGGCGAGGCGCTGTTCTCGCGCCTGGCGATGTACGACCACGTCACCGTCTCGTGGGTCGGCGACGACGGCTACCCGATGCAGACGCCGGCGACCTTCCGCGTCGATGCCGCCGCGGGCGTCGTGCGCATCGATCGCACGGCCGTGCCGGTCCCCAGCGACCGCGAGGTGAACATCACCGTCAGCCACATCCGCCCGCAGCCGGGCACCGGCTATGACGAGCGGCGTTATGTCGTCACGTGGGGGCGTGTGGCGGTCGCTGATGACGGATACGTGCTGACGCCGGCGAAGGCGTGGGGCTGGGACGAGAACGACGTCCCGTTCTTCGAGTACAGCGAGCGCGCCAATCCGCAGGCGCACGCCTACATGAAGTCGCTCTCCATCGAGCGCCACACCGAGGTGCGGCCGCGGCTCTCCCGCCTCTGGACGTTCTTTCTGGCCACGCGGCTGCCGTTCCTGACGGCGACCATCGTGCCGGTCCTGCTCGGCATCGCCGTGGCTGCGCGCGCCGGGGAGTTCAACTGGTGGCTCGCATTGCTGACGCTGGTTGGGGGGGCATGCGTGCACATCGGGCTGAACGTGGCGAACGACATCTTCGATGCGCTGTCCGGGGCGGACGACGCGAACGTGTCACCGACGCAGTACAGCGGTGGTTCACGCGTCATCCAGCGGGGGCTGGTGACGCTGCGGGGCATGAGCATGATCTCCGTCGCGGCCTACGCCGTCGGCATCGCCATCGGGCTGTACCTGGTGGTGTACCGCGGGTCGCTCGAGTTGCTGGGGATCGGCGTCGCCGGCATCCTTCTCAGCGTCTTCTACACCGCGCCGCCGCTCCGCCTCGTGCACCGGGGGCTGGGCGAGTTGACGACGGCGCTGGGCTTCGGGCCGATCATGGTGCTCGGCGCCTACGTCGTGCAGACGGATGAGCTGGCGTGGGAGCCCTTCATCGCGTCGATCCCCGTCGCTATCCTCATCGCGCTGATCCTCTACCTGAACGAGATCCCGGACCGTCCCGGCGACGCCAAGGTCGGGAAACGCACGCTGCCCGTACGCCTCAGCCCCGAGGTGATCACCAGGGGATTCCTCGTGGCGGCGCTAGCGGCGTTCGCCACCGTGGTGCTCGGCGTGGCGTTCGGCGTGCTGCCAGTGCCGACGCTGCTGGCGTTGCTGGCGCTGCCGCTGGTGTTTCAGATCTACGAGGGTGTGCGGCGCTACTACGACCGGCCGTACGAGATCATGGCGTACCTCGGCAAGAATGTGCAGCTCCACCTGGTCACCGGGCTGCTCCTGTTCGCCGGCTACATGATCGCGGTGGCAGCGGAAGCGATCTGAGACTCGCCGGCGGGGCTGCTGGCCCAGACGCGGTACCGCTCGCGGCCCCGTCCATCTACACTCCCGCTCGTGCCAGGCGATTCGATCACGGACGTCCCCGGCATCCGCGTCGGCCACTGGGCGGACCGGCGCGCCATCACCGGCTGCACCGTCGTGCTGCCGGATGCGCCGTGCATCGCCGGGGTGGACGTGCGCGGCGCCGCGCCGGGCACGCGCGAGACGGAGCTGCTGCGGCCCGGCAACCTGGTGCGGCACGTCCACGCGGTCGTGCTGGCGGGCGGCAGCGCGTACGGCCTCG
>DATMAH010000032.1:0-5214 GCA_035583735.1 Dehalococcoidia bacterium | reverse complement strand
GTCGCCGTCGGCGAAGAGGTGCTGGGCACGGTGCCGCCGCGGCGCTGCAACTTCCTGCTGCCCTGCCTGGGCTTCGAGCCGTACGGACTCAGCGCCGGTACGTCGTTCTCGGCGCCGCAGGTCGCCGGCCTCGCCGCCCTGATGCTCTCGCTCAAGCGCGACCTCTCGCCGCCGCAGGTCGAGGAGATCATCAAGGGCACGGCGCGTCCGCTGCAGCCCGGCAACACGCCGGGATGGGCGGGCGCCGGGCGCATCGACATGGCGGCGGCGCTGCGCGCGGTGCAGCAGAACCGTCCGGCCGGCGACCCCTGCGTCGTCCAGTCCGTCATCGATGGTGACACCTTCGTCTGCAACGGCGGCCGGCAGGTGCGGATGCTCCAGATCGACGCGCCGGACCTCGGGCAGTGCGGCGGCGACTGGGCGAAGGCGGCGCTCGCCTTCATCTTCCTGACGCCCGGCCGCACGGTGTACCTGCAGTACGACGTGACGCGCGTCGACGGCCAGGGGCGCACGCTCGCAGCCCCGATCTGGCGTGGCAACGACGGCGCCGACTACAACCTTTCGATCGTGATGGTGTACGTCGGCCTGGCGAAGGCGGCGGACGTCGGCGCCGGCAACGTGCGGCTGAAGGACTGGGCGCTCGCATCGGAGACGTGGGCGCGCGTGGCGCAGTGGAACATGTGGGCGCCCGGCAAGACCTTCAACGGCGGCTGCTAACCGGCGCTAGCGCCCCGCGGCTTCCACCTGCGCGACGTGCTCGTCCTCGTGGCTGGCGGTCCAGCGCGCGATGTCGATGACGGCGATCTCGCCGCGCTCCTCGTGCATGCCGGCCCGCTGCCAGTCCGCCGGCGAGAGCGTCCGCAGCACGCCGCACAGCTCGGCGCGCGTGATGGCGAAGGCCGCGAGCTGCGCGTCGAGCGGCAGCTCCGCCCGCGCGGCGAGCGCCGCCCACGCGCGCTCATCGAAGCCGACCAGCGGCGGGCGGTCGCGCACCAGGAGCTGGTAGACGCGCGGCGCCATGATCGCGTCGGACGCGCGCACGTGCTCGATGATCGCGCGGACGGACCATCCGCCGTCTCGCGACGCCGTCAGGGCATCGCCCTTCATCCGGCGCACGGCGGCTCGCAGCCGCTGCGGCGTGGACTTCATGCGGGCGATCAGGGCGGTGGTCTCGTCGTCCAATGCCGGCCTTGTGGGGCGCGCCTATCCGCCGCGGAGCTCCGCGCCGAACTCGCGCTTGAGCCGCTCGACGACGCGGCGCTGCGCTTTGGCCACCTCGTCGTCGGTCAGCGTGTGGTCGTCCGCCTGGTACATGACGGCGATGGCGATCGACTTCTTGCCGGCCGGCACCTGGTCGCCGGTATAGACGTCGAACACCTCGGCCGCGCGCACCAGCGTGCCCTGCCGGATCGCGTCGACCAGCGCCGCCGCCGGAAGATCGCGGTCGACGATGAGCGCGATGTCCTGCTCGACGCCGGGGAAGCGCGAGACGCTCGCCGCCTTGCGCGCGCCACCGAGCAGCGGCAGCAGCTCGTCGAGCACGATCTCGAAGATGTATGCCTCCTGCTCGATCTCGAACTGCGCGGCGGTGTCCGGGTGCACCTGCCCCAGCACGCCGACGCGCCGCCCGCCGGCGACGATCGCGGCGGTGCGGCCGGGCACGAGCGCGTACTCGTCGGCGCGCTCGTACGTCGCGGTGATGCCGAGTCCGTGCAGCAGGTCTTCGACGTACGCCTTCGCGTCGAAGAAGTCGAGCCACTCGCTGGAGGGCCGCCCCCAGCGGTTGAGGCGGCGGCCCGTGATGGCGCCGCAGGCCATCTCGTGCTCGGCCGGCAGCGCCTCCTCGCCTTCCGGGCGCCCGGATTCGGGCAGCCGCTCGTCCGGCGTGATGTATGCGCGCGCCGTCTCGAAGATCGCGACCTCGCCCTTCTGGAAGCGCAGGTTGGACGCGAGCGTCATCAGCACGCTCGCGCGCAGCGTCGGCCGCAAGTACTCGTGGTCGGCGCTGACCGGGTTGACGACGCGCAGCGGCGGGTAGATGGCGAGCTGCTCCTTCGGTACCACGCGCTGCAGCACCTCCATCGTCGTCAGCGCGTACGAGATCGTCTCGCGCATGCCGGCGGCGGCCAGCAGGTCGCGCACGCGCTCGCGCAGCGCACGCCGCGGCTGCTCGATCGGCGCCGGGATCGCGCCGGCCAGCGGCAGCGCGGGGATCTGGTCGTAGCCGAGAATGCGCGCGACCTCCTCGGCGACGTCGTCGGGGATGCGGACGTCCGGGCGCCAGTACGGCGGGCGTACCAGGTAGCCGTCGTCGCGCGACTCCGTCCCGAAGCCGAGCGATGTCAGCACCGACGTCACCTTCGACGGCGCCGGGTCGATGCCGAGCACCTGCGAGATGCGCGCACGCGGCACCGCGATCTCGGCCGGCGGCGGCGGCGACGGATACGCGTCGACGGCTCCTTCGAGCGCCGTGCCGCCGCAGATTTCGGCCAGCAGCTTCGTCGCGCGCCGCGAGGCGACCATCGCCAGCTCCGGCGGCAGCCCCTTCTCGAACCGCGCGGACGCCTCGCTGCGGGCGCGGAGCGCCGTGCTCGTGCGGCGGATGTTCGTGCCGAGGAAGTTCGCCGACTCCAGCAGCACGTTCGTCGTCGCCTCCGTCACCTCGCTCTCGAGGCCGCCGATGACGCCGGCGAGCGCGACCGGCCCGCGCTCATCGGCAATGACGAGCATGTCGCGCGTCAGCGCGCGCTGCTCACCGTCGAGCGTGGTGAACGCTTCGCCGTCCGCGGCGCGGCGCACGATGATGTGGTGGCCCACCACCTTATCGTAGTCGAACGCATGCAGCGGCTGTCCCAGCTCCAGCATCACGTAGTTGGTGACATCGACGACGTTGTTGATCGGCCGCTGCCCCGCCGCGATCAGCCGTTCCTGCATCCACGCCGGCGATGGCGCGATCTTCACGCCCATCACCACCGTGCCGATGTAGCGGCGGCAGAGGTCCGCGTCGGCGATGTCCACCGCGCACTTGCCGGCGATGGGTCCGCCCGTGGAGGCGTAGTCGAGCGATGGCTCCCGCAGCGGGGCGCCCGTGAGCGCGGCGACCTCGCGCGCGACGCCGAGGACGGAGAGCCAGTCGGGCCGGTTCGGCGTCACCGACGCATCGAAGATCACGTCGCCCAGCAGGTCGGCGAGGCGGGCGCCGACCGGCGCGTCGTCCGGCAGCACCAGGATGCCCTCGTGGTCGTCCGACAGCCCCAGCTCGAACTCGCTCAGCACCATGCCGGCGGACTCGACGCCGCGGATCTTCGCCGGCTTCAGCACCATCGGCTTGCCGCTGTGGCCGTCGCGCACGCGCGCGCCAACCCTGCCGAACGCCACCTTCTGCCCGGCGGCGAGGTTCGGCGCGCCGCAGACCACGCGATGCGTCTCGCCGCCGCCCAGCTCCACCGTCGCCAGGCGCAGGCGCTCGGCGTTCGGGTGCGGGTCGACGCCGGTCACGGAGCCGACGCGGATCTCGTCACCCCAGTCGCCGGTGCGTTCGATCGAGTCGACGGCGAGGCCGGCCTGCGTCAGCGCCGCCGCGAGATCATCGGGCGAGAGACGCAGCTCGATGTACTCGCTCAGCCACTTGAGAGAGATGCGCATTCAGCCCTCAAAACTGCTGCAGCAGGCGCAGGTCGTTCTGGTACCAGTAGCGGATGTCCGGCACGCCGAAGTACTGCATGGCCAGGCGCTCCAGCCCCATGCCGGCGGCGAAGCCGGTGTAGCGTGACGAGTCGATGCCCATGTTCTCGAGGATCTCCGGATGCACCATGCCGGCGCCCAGCATCTCGATCCAGCCGCTGCCGTGGCAGGTGGCGCAGCCGGCGCCGTCGCACACGTAGCAGTCCATCGCCACCTCCGCGCCCGGCTCGACGAACGGGAAGTACGAGCACTGCAGCCGGATGCGCCGCTCGGGCCCGAACAGACGCCGGAAGAGGTCGAGCAGCGTGCCCTTGAGGTGCCCCATGTTCAGCCCCTCGTCGACGGCGAGCACCTCCACCTGCGTCATCATCCACTCGTGCGTCGTGTCCGTCGCCTCGTAGCGGTAGGCGCGTCCGGGGACGGCGATGCGGATGGGTGGCTTGTGCTGCTCCATCACGCGGATCTGCATCGGCGAGGTGTGTGTGCGCAGCAGCAGGGGGCGGCGCCCGCCGACGAGGCGGTCGACCCAGATGGTGTCCCACATGTCGCGCGCGGGGTGGTCCGCCGGGATGCGCAGCGCCTCGAAGTTGTAGTAGTCCAGCTCCACCTCCGGCCCCTCGACGATCGAGAAGCCCATGGACTCGAAGGCCTCGGTGATGCGGCGCAGGAGCTGCGTGACCGGGTGCAGGCCGCCGCGGCGGTGCGGCCGCGCGGGCAGCGTGACGTCGACCTGCCCCGCGCGGAGCGTGGCGTCGATCTCGGCGCGGCGGACCTCCTTCGCGCGCGCTTCGTACGCCCGCTCCAGCTCGTCCTTGAGGGCGTTGGCGGCGGCGCCGGTGGCCCGCCGCTCCTCCGCGGGGAGCGAGGCGAGCCCGCGGAGCACGCCCGTCAGCCGGCCCTTGCGCCCCAGGTACTCGACGCGCCAGGCATCCAGCGCGGCGCCGTCGCCGGCGGCGGCAAGCGCCCGCAGCGCTTCGTCGCGCAGTTGTGTGACGCCAGTGCCGGGCATGCGGTGCCTCTCTCGAGCCTCAGCGGTGCCGCATTATACGGACGCGCCGCCGCACGCGGCAGCGCGCCGGCCCGGGACGCGAAGACGCGGCGGATGTCCGCCGCGTCCACGGTTGAGGCAGGCTGTCCCGGTCCGGGACGACGCCTAATTGAACGCGTCTTTGACCTTCTCCTTCGCCTCGCCGACCTTCTCCTTCACACCGCCCTTCGCCTGGTCGCCCTTCCCTTCGGCTTCCATCTCCTCGTCGCCGGTGAGGCGGCCGGCCTCCTCCTTCACCTTCCCCTTCATCTCTTCGGCCTTGCCTTCGTACTTCTCTCGGTCCGCCATGTGGTGGCTCCTTTCTCGCTTGACGCTGGCATCATGGCGGAGCGCGCATGCCAGCAGCCTGACAGCCACCGTGCGGCAAGGTGTCGGAGGGATATCGTCGGGGTGCGGTAAGGGGGCGTGCCGGGCGGGTGCCCGCAGACGGGTGCGCGCGAACGCTACAGAAGCCCCCGCTCCCGCAACACGCGCTCGGTGGT
>DATMAH010000031.1:0-6551 GCA_035583735.1 Dehalococcoidia bacterium | reverse complement strand
CAACGCAGCCGACCAGCACCGCCGGCAGCGACAGCAGCCGCCAGCGCGCGCGGAAGACGAGCGAGAGGACGACGAGCATGATGGCCACGGCGAAGACCGCCATGACGACCATGGCGTCGCGCATGCCGTCGTTGATCTCCTTGATGAGCAGCGGCGGGCCGGAGACGACGGGCGCCGCGTGCTCGAAGTCGTACTGCGCCGTCTGCTCCTTGATGCCGGCGGCGACGCGCGCACCTTCGTCGATGGAGAGGTTGCCGGCGAGTCGCACGACCATCAGCGCGTGGCGGTCGTCCGGGAAGACGCCGGCGATGTCGGGCCGGATCGAGCCGTCGGCGGCGTAGACGATGAAGTCGAGGTACTCGCGGCTGTCGATCGTGCGGTCGCCGAGGGCGAGGAAGCGCTCGGCGTCGGGGCCGAATTCCCGCTGGAACTCGTCGGCGACGCGCCGGGCGGCCTCGGCCGCGGCGGCCTCCTGTTGCGCCGCGCTTTCGCCGCGCGCGGCCGATTCGGCGCGTGCCGCCGCCGCCGCTTGCTCCTGGCGCTGCGCCAGCCGCTGCGGCTCCGTGACCATCCGCTGCTCGACGCGCTCCATCGCGAATCGGACCACCGTCAGCGGCGAGATGACGCTGTGGTACTGCCCCGTGGCGAGCAGGTCCTGCTCCAGGCGTTCGAGCCTGGCACGGTCGTCGGGGTCGGCGATGAGGTCGAGGATGTGGCTGCCATCCGGCGCTTCGAAGAGCACCAGCATGGGGTCGCCGCCGAACTGCGACTGGAAGCGCGCGTTATCGCGGGCCAGCTTCGAGCCGGGGTCGAGCAGCGTATCCTGCCCGGTCTGGAACTCGACGCGCGGGATGCCCCAGGAGAGGGCGAACGCCGCCAGCATCGTCACGACGACGACGGCGATCGGATAGCGCTGCACGACCCTCGCGAGGGCCCTCATCGTGCGGTCCACGGTCGAGGCCTCCTTGCTGCCCAGCTTACTACCGGAGGGCGGGCGCGTGGACGCCGCGTGCCAATCGCTCGGCGGCACCGCGGGCGGCAGCGCCGGGATGAACATAAGCCCGTGACTGCGTAAGATTCCCGAGTCCGTATCCGTGCGTTGTGAGGGGACGATGAGATCCGATAGTCCGACCGCGTCCGAGGCACTGCTGGCGGCGCACCGCCTGGCGTCAGAGGTGGAGGCGATGGCGGCAGCGGCCGTCGCCCGTGCCGCCGAGCTCACGCAGCAGGGGAACCGCATCGACGACCACCAGGTGATGTGCGAGCGGCTGGCGCTGCTGGCTACGGAGGCCCGTGCCGCCCGCGCGCTCGTCGGGTACGCGGAGCGGCTCGTGCAGTCCGGGCGGGCCGACGCGGTGACGGACGACCAGGCGTTCGCCTACGCCGCGGAAGTGGCACAGAAGCTCATCGCGACGCGCGACGCGCACCCGGAGGACTTCGCCGACCTGGGGCCCGCCGACGAGGAGGTGCGGGCGCTGATCCGCCGCGGCCTGGACGACGCGCGCATCCGGAACATCGGGACGAGCGTGATCGAGGCGCGCGGGGCGAACAACGTCGAGCTTGACAACGACGACGCGACGCAGACGCGCATGTTCGCGCGCCAGTTCGCGAAGCAGGAGATCCTCCGCGAGGAGGACGGGGAGGCCATAGCGGACCGCGTCCATCGCCAGGACCTGCTGGTGCCGGAGTCGTGGATCAAGCAGTTCTCGGAGCTGGGCTTCTTCGGCAGCAGCGTGCCGGACGAATACGGCGGCACGGAGATGGGCTACCTGACCATGATCGTGCTGACGGAGGAGCTGTCACAGGCGTCGCTCATCGCCGGCAGCCTGCTGACGCGCTCCGAGATCCTCACCCGCGCGCTGCTGGAAGGCGGCACGGAGGCGCAGAAGCGGCACTGGCTCCCGAAGCTGGCGTCCGGCGAGGTCCTGGTGGGCATCTCCGTCACAGAGCCGGACGTCGGTTCCGACGTCGCCAACGTCCAGTGCAAAGCAACGCCCGGCGAGCGCGACGGCAAGAAGGGCTGGCTGATCAACGGCGCGAAGGCCTGGTGCACGTTCGCCGGCCGCGCGAACGTGCTGGCGCTGCTCGCGCGCACCGACCCGGATGCATCGAAGGGGTACGCCGGCCTGTCGCTGTTCATCGTGCCGAAGGAGACGTTCGACGGCCACAAGTTCGAATACCGGCAGCCGGAGGGCGGCCTGCTCAGCGGCGAGGCGATCCCGACGCCGGGATACCGCGGCATGCACTCGTACATCCTCAACCTGGAGGACTACTTCGTGCCGGCGGAGAACCTCGTCGGCGAGGAGCAGGGGCAGGGGCGTGGCTTCTACCTGACGCTCGGCGGCTTCGCCATCGGGCGGCTGCAGACCGGCGGACGGGCGCTGGGCGTGGCCCAGGCGGCGCTGGAGAAGGCGTGCGCGTACACCACGCAACGCGTGCAGTTCGGCAGGCCGATCTCGGAGTATCAGCTCACGCGGTACAAGATTGGCCTGATGGCGACGCGCATCGCCGCCGCACGACAGCTCACGTACGACGTGGCACGTACGACGGACCCCAGGGCGCGCGCGCCGCTCGGCCCGGCGATGGCGAAGCTGTTCGCTTCGGACGTGGCCGTCTGGGCCACGCAGGAGGCGCAACTGTTGCACGGCGGCTGGGGCTACGCCGAGGAGGACCGCATCAGCCGTTACGTCGTCGACGCGCAGGTGCTGCCGATCTTCGAGGGCGTGAAGGCGACGCTGGAGCTGAAGGTGATCGCCCGCGCGCTCACGGCGGGAGGATGATGGCGTCGCGCGGCGCCGTCATGGCGGCGGCGGGGCGCCGGAGGGGTGCCAGGTGCCGCGTGAAGGACATCGGCGCTGGGGCGGTGGCGGACGGAGCCGAAGCTCCATCTCCGCTGTGGGTGGCAGATTGCGGCGGACGGCGAGGGAGTGCGGTGCATCGCGGCGCACGGAGCTGAAACGTCCGTCTCTACGATGTGCGAAGCGCGAAGGCCGGAGGGACGTTCGCGTAACAGGAGCGACCAGCGACCAACGACCAGGAGACGACTCGATGTACGTACTTCAGAAGCAGGGCCGGTTCGTCATCCCGCGCACGGAGCTGACGTATCCGGCGCACACGCTGAAGATGAACGAGAAGGCGGCGCAGGCACCGACCGACCACGTCATGCCGGACTTCGAGGACGCCTGCCCGTACGAGTTCAAGGGCGAGAAGAGCCGCGCCGTGCTGGTCGAGGCCCTGAACACGCTCGACTTCGGCGGCAAGGTGATCGCCATCCGGCCGAACAACATCCGGTCGAAGTACTTCCTGGGGGACATCCAGGCGATCATGCTCGGCGCGCCGGACAGGTTTCACGGCATCATCCTGCCGAAGACGGAGACGCCGGAGGACATCGTCCATCTGTCGCGGCTGCTGGACGCGCTCGAGGAGCAGGGCGGCTGGACGACGCACGTCCAGATCGAGGCGCTGATCGAGACGCCGCTGGCCGTCGTCAACGCGTACAGGATCGCGACGGCGTCCCCGCGCATGGCGGGCCTGATCTTCGGCATCGCCGACTTCTCCGCCGCCATGGGCGTGCGCGAGATGATCGACAACCAGAACCAGAACTTCCACTACGCGAAGCAGGCCACGGTCGTCGCTGCGAAGGCGGCCGGGCTGCATGCCATCGACAACGCCTTCCTGCGCCTGATCCGCCCCGACACGCCGGCCGACGAGGCGGAGGTCATCAAACAGCAGCTCCGCGAGAAGAACATCGGGTCGCGCGACCTGGGCATGGACGGGACGTGGGTGATCCATCCGCAGCAGGCGGAGATCGCGAACGACGTCTTCACGCCGGACGACGAGCAGATCGAGAAGACGAAGCGCTCGCTGGAGGTCTACCACAAGCTCGGCGGCGGCTCGATCGCCGACCCGGAGACGGGCGAGTTCTACGACGAGGCGACGACGAAGGCGATGCTGATGGACCTGGCGAAGGCCGTCCAGGCGGGCAAGCTGGAGGAGTCGTGGCTGCGCGAGATGGCGGCGAAGTCGAAGGAAGTGTCCGGCTACGACATCCTCGAGGTGATGGGCCGGGTGGCGTAACGCCGTCCGATGAATGGCGCATGAGGCGCTCACGATCGCCGCTCCTGCTGGTCGCGTGCGTGGCCGCGATCCTGTCCCTGCTGTCGATCCTGACAAGCATCCATCATGCGTTTGGCCGGCGCGAAGCTCGGCGGACGGGTACATCGGGTGCAGAGAAGCAAGCGGCCGAGCGCACCCGCATCCGTGAGCTGATGGGCGACCTGCTCGCGCCGCCGACCGATGTGACGCTCCTCCCGCCGAATCTCCGAGCGAGAGCAGACACGCCGGACCGCGACACGTTGCGTGAGTCACCGCCCCCGTCTCGCCGCCCGGCATGGACCGCCATCCGCGAGGATCGCGAGAGCGGCGACTGACCTGCCTGGCCGTCAACCGCCGGGACACGAGTGCGCTCATCAAGCTCTATCGGACTGAGACCGGTTCCGGTTGGGCCATCGCGGCCGCGAGCGTTGGCGGGGCGTCGTCGCGGCTTGCATTATTGGAGGCCGCCTCGGCGTTCGGACGTCAGTACAGGTGCGGAGAGCTGACCGAAGGTCAGCGGGATGCGCTCCTATCAGCGGCTGGTAGGCGAAGCACGCGCCTTCATGCCTACCGATATCGCTGGCGCCGTGTTGACGATGTTCACGGAGATCGTCCTCACCGGTGGCTCGATGCTACGGTCCCTGGATGCCGTGCACCTCGCGTCCGCGCTCGAGTTCTTCCAGGTCCTCACATCAAACGGACTCGAGATGGGTGCGCTGATTAGCGCCGGTTCCAGGCTCATAGCGTCGGCGAGAGATCTCGGCGTGGCGGTCGTGAACCGGAAAATCACGCGTAACTCAACGCTTCGCCGCGTCTAACCACCCACCTCTGCTGGCAGCGGGCCCTTGTACCGGAACTCCTCCGTTTGCGTGAGCATGACGTACGAGCCGAAGCGCTCGTCGGTGCCGTCGACCTGGTCGAGCGGGTCGTAGTGGTCGTCCTCGTCCGGCCCGAACTCGCGCACGACCTCGTACAGGGTGTTGCGCTCGGCGGGGATGCGGCCGATCTCGCGGATGAGGGCGCGCATCTCGCGCGGGGCCATGCGCTGTCCGTAGATGGCGCCGGCCGACGTGCTGATGCTCTCGTTGATCAGGGTGCCCATGAAGTCGTTGCAGCCGGCGTTGAGCGCCATCTGCGCCAGCTTCGGCCCCTCCTTCACCCACGACGCCTGGACGTTGGGGATCCAGTTGTTGAGCATGATGCGCGAGACGGCGTACATCTTCATCACGTCCGCGCCCGTCGCGCCGCCTCGGATGCCCTCGACGAGCCCCTTCTTGTACATCGGCGCTTCCGACGCGATGAAGCTCAGCGGCACGAACTCCGTGAATCCGCCCGTCTCGCGCTGGATGTCGCGCAGCAGGCCGATGTGCTCGGCCCAGTGCCGCGGCGTCTCGACGTGGCCGTACATGATCGTCGACGTCGTGCGCAGGCCGACGCGGTGAGCCGTGGTCACGACGTCGATCCACTGCTGCCTTGTGATGCGGCCCGGGGCGATGCGGTCGCGGACCTCCTGGTCGAGGATCTCCGCCGACGTGCCGGGCAGGCTGCCGACGCCGGCGTCCTTCAGCGCCACCAGGTACTCCTCGATGGAGCAGCGCGCGCGGATGGAGCCGTACAGCACTTCCTCTGGCGAGAAGCCGTGGATGTGCATATCGGGGAGCTGGCGCTTGATGGCCTTGGTCAGCTCGACGTAGTACCAGCCGTCCATCTTCGGCGGCAGGCCGGCCTGCACGCAGATCTCGCGCGCGCCGAGGTCCCACGCCTCCTGCGCGCGGCGCACAACTTCGGGCACCGGCAGGAAGTACGCCTCCTCCTCCCGGTGGTCGCGGCTGAACGCGCAGAAGCCGCAGTGCTTGATGCAGACGTTGGTGAAGTTGATGTTGCGGTTGATGACGTACGTCACGACGTCGCCGACCGTGCGCCGCCGGAGCTCGTCCGCCGTCTGCATGACGGCCACAAGGGACTGCCCCGTCGCCCCGAAGAGCGTGTGCGCGTCGTCGACGCTGATGTCGTGGCCGTCGAGCGCGCGGTCGAGGATGCGGGCGACCTCGCGTTCGACGCGGAGCGGGCGCGACCAGTCGACCGTCGTGCCGGGATGCGGCGGCTGGTGTCCGTTCATGCCGTTTACCATCGTTCGTGCTCCTTTGCGACGAGGCCGTCGCTGTCGGCGAGGCGGTCGATGATCGGGCGGATGGAGGCCGGGACGAAGCCCTCGAACCCCTCGTCCTCCCGCACGTACTCCGGGTAGATGCCGAAGCGCTCGCGCAGCCCGAAGCCTGCGTCGGCGGTCGTCTCTCGCAGTTCAAGCAGGTTGGGCCACGGGCGCTCCGGGTTGATGTGGTCCTTCGTGACGGGCGAGACGCCGCCCCAGTCGTTGATGCCGGCGAGCAGGTACATCGCGTGCGCGTCCGGCGTCAGGTTCGGCGGGGCCTGGATGTTCATTTCAGCGCCGAGCA
>DATMAH010000030.1:0-3583 GCA_035583735.1 Dehalococcoidia bacterium | reverse complement strand
TCACGAACGCCCGTATCCACGGCAGCCCGGGCGCCGACACCCTCGTCGCGGCCGACGATGCGCGCGTGCGCGGCCGCATCGCCTTCGTCGGCCGCCGCGACGACGCCACCATCCCCGCCGGCGCCCGCACCATCGACGCGCGCGGCCAGCTCCTCCTCCCCGGCTTCACCGATAGCCACGTCCACCTCCTCGCCACCGGCGTCGCCATGCGCTCCGTCGACCTCAAGGCCGTCCCCTCGGTCGACGAGGCCGTCCGCCGCGTCGCGGACCGCGTCGCCACGGCCACGCCCGGCGAATGGATCACCGGCGACGGCTGGGACCAGAACGACTGGCCCGGCGCCGCCTTCCCCACCCGCCATCATCTCGATCGCGTCGCCCCCGGCAACCCCGTCCTCCTCAACCACGCGTCGCGCCACGCCGTCTGGGTGAACACCCCCGCCCTCCGCGCCGCCGGCATCACCGCCGCCACGCCCGCACCCGAGGGCGGCGCCATCGACATCGGCGACGACGGCGAGCCGTCCGGCATCCTGCGCGACAACGCGCAGCGCCTCGTCGCCGCCGCCATGCCCCGCCCCACGCAGGCCGAACGCATCGCCGCGGTCGAGGCCGCCGTCGCGCACGCCCACGCTCTCGGCGTCACCGCCGTCCACGCCATGAACGTCGGCCGCGGCGAGTTTCAGGCGCTGCACGCCCTTAACGACGCCCGCCGCCTCACCCTCCGCGTCCGCGCCTTCCTCGCCCACGAACGCCTCGACGAGTGGATCGAGCGCGGCGTCGCCACCGGTGACGGCGACGCGATGTTCCGCATCGGCGGCGTCAAGTTCTTCGCGGACGGCGCCCTCGGCTCGCTCACCGCCTGGATGTTCGATCCCTACGCCTCCTCCGGCGATTGCGGCTTCCCGCTCCAGCCCGTGCCCGACCTCGAACGCGACGTCCGCCGGGCGCTGGGGCACGGCCTCGCGCCCGCCATCCACGCCATCGGCGATCGCGCCAACCACGAGACGCTGGACATCCTCGAACGCGCCCGCGATCTCGCGCCGGGCCTGCCGCGCCGCATCGAGCATGCGCAGTCGTTGCTCGATGCCGACGTCGCGCGCTTCGCCTCCCTCGGCGTCGCCGCGTCCGTCCAGCCCATCCACGCCACGCAAGACATGCACAAGGTCGGCCGCGAGCTGGGAGGCCGCGCCACGCGCTCGTACTCGTTCGCCTCACTGCTGCGCGCCGGCGCCCGTCTCGCCTTCGGCTCCGATACGCCCGTCGAGACGATGGACCCGCTCGCCGGCATCCACGCCGCCGTCACCCGCCGCCGCGCCGACGGCACCCCGCCCGGCGGCTGGCTGCCCGAGCAGCGCATCTCCGTCAGCGATGCCATCGCCGCCTACACCGCCGCGCCCGCCGCCATCGCCGGCGACCCTCCGGCCACCCTCACCCCCGGCGCGCCGGCCGACGTCGTCCTCCTCACGGACGACATCACCGCCCTCGCCGACCCCATGCGCATGCTCGACGCGCGCGTGAGGCTCACCGTTGTCGCCGGGGAGGTCGTGTATGAGCGGACGTGCGCGTAGCGGCGCGCGCCGGCTACAGCTCCTGCCGCTCGAACAGGGACAGCGCCGCGACCAGCAGCAGCAGCGTCAGCCCGACGGCCACCATCGGCACCGTAACGGCCGCCGCCGCGAACTCGCCGCGGTCGCGCACGGCGCTCAGCACGGCGGCCAGGGGCAGGTTCGACGGCAGCACGTACGTCGTCCACTCCGTGCGCTCGAACGCGGGCAGCGGCACGATGACCGGCGCGAACCAGACCGCGAGCGCGATCAGCAGGATGGGCATCACGGAGCGCAGCGGCACGCCGAGCGCCACGACCAGCGTCGACAGGAAGATCATCTCCACCGATAGCACGACGGCCGCCAGGCCGATGCGTTCGAGCGGCACGTCCTGGAACAGCCCGACGCTGAGGGCCGCGAACACGGCCGTCGGGATGACCACGATGGCGACGATCCCCACCAGCGCATGCGCGGCGATCTTCGACAGCAGGTACGACTGCCGCGCGACCGGCTTCGTGACGATCCACGCCGTCACGCCCAGCGCGCGCTCGTGCGCGATGGCGTCCACGGTCGCCGCCACGATCATCAGCGCGCCCAGGTAGCCCACGATGCCCGCCCAGACGCCGACGAGGCCGTCCATCGAGTCGGCCGTCAGCAGGAGCCGGGCACGATCGTCCGGGATCGTCTCCGCCGTCCGCGCCGCGATGACCGGCACCAGCGCCAACAGCAGCGTCATCACTACGGTGAAGATGATGATCCGCTTCTGCCGCCGCGCCTCCCGCATCTCCTTGTCGAAGAGGACGCCGAACCCGGGCAGGAAGCGAGGTCCTGTCGCCGGCGCGCCTCCGGCCACGTCGCCCGTCGCGCTCATGCGTTGATCGTCTCCATGAACACGTCCTCCAGCCGGAAGCGCAGCGGCTCGCAGCCGATCAGCACGTAGTCCGCGTCGAGGACTTCGCGCGGCAGCGCTCGCTTCGCATGGTCGTGGTCGTCCACGTCCACGAAGAGCGTCGCGCGCGCCGGGTCCTCCGACGCCGCCTCTTCGATCGCCGACACCCATGGCAGCGCGGCGAGCCGCTTCGCGATGCCGTCCGCGGGCGCCTCGACGGTCAGCCGGAAGCGGCCGCGCGTCGCCCCGGTGAGCGTGCGCATGTCCCCCTGCCGCACGACGCGTCCCGCCTTCATGATCGCCACGTGGTCGGCCACGCGCTCCACGTCGTCCAAAATGTGCGTCGAGTAGAACACCGAGATGCCGTCGTCGCGCAGCCTCCGCAGGATGTCCAGCACGTCCTTGCGGCCCACCGGGTCCAGCGACGACGACGGCTCGTCGAGGATGACGAGGTCAGGGTCGCCCATCAGCGACTGCGCGATGCCGAGGCGCTGGCGCATGCCGCCCGAGTAGCCGCCGCACGCGCGGTCCGCGGCGTCCTCCAGCCCGACGAGCGCGAGCGTCGCCGTCACGCGCTCCTGCAGCGGGCGCCGCGCCAGGGGGTACAGCCGGCCGACGAATTCCAGCACCTCCCGTCCGGTCATCCAGCGCGGGTACGACGGGTCCTGCGCCAGGTACCCGACGCGCATGCGGGACGAGGCGTCGAACGCCAGCACCGGCACGCCGAAGATCCACGACTGGCCGGCCGCCGCGTGCGCCAGCCCCAGCAGCACCTTGATCGTCGTCGTCTTGCCGCTGCCGTTCGGCCCGAGGAAGCCGAAGACGCTCCCGGCGGGCATCGTCAGGTCCACGCCTGCCAGCGCGCGCACGCTCCCGTACGACTTCACCAGCCCTTCGCAGCGGATCGCGGGCTCGCTCACGAGGCCAGCATCGGCGCGACGGCGCGCGGGCGCAAGCGCCACCATGCCGTGGCCGGATGGCGGCGGGTCAGTACGGGCACATCGCCGCGGCGTTGAACGCCGGATTCGCGTAGCCGAAGTCCCAGAACGACGCGAACGTCTCCGCCGTCCGCGCCGCGATGACCGGCACCAGCGCCAACAGCAGCGTCATCACTACGGTGAAGATGATGATCCGCTTCTGCCGCCGCGCCTCC
>DATMAH010000029.1:0-3718 GCA_035583735.1 Dehalococcoidia bacterium | reverse complement strand
GCGGGTGGAGGCTGAAGGAAGTGCCGGTGCGCTGGGTGGAAGACCCGGACTCCCGGGTGAAGTTCCCGCAGGACATCATCAAGATGGGGAGCCAGCTCGTCAAGCTCCGCTTCCGCCGCGGCCTGCCGAAGAAGGGTTAGCCCTACACCTCGACGTAGACGTCGTCGCCTTCGACGCGCGTGGGGTAGGACTTCACGCCGCGCTTGAGGAAGCCCGGAAACGTCGCGTCCATCAGCAGCTTGTACCAGCCGGGGCGCTGCACCCAGCCGCAGATGCCGCCGTCCGTTACGTCAAACCGGGCGCCGTGCCAGTTGCACTCCACGATCGTCCCCTGCAGCTTGCCCTTGTGCAGCCGCGCCCGCATGTGCGTGCAGCGGTCGGAGATCGCGTACGCCTCCCCGTCCACGTTGGCGACCAGGATTTCCTTCCCCTTCGCCTTCACGCCCTTCATCGTCCCCGGCGGGATCTCCGAAAGACTGGCGACGCGCACGAACTCGCCCACGCTCGCTCCTCCTCGTCGAAGCTGCTCTGAATCTGCGCGATTCTACCCAACGGCCCGCATACACGCTATGCGGCCCGGCGCCCGCCGCCTCCCCCCGCTGCGCTAGAATGCGGCACGGTATGCGCCAGCGGCGGCGAACCGCGCGGCCGCGGCAGACCGCCATACCCCGCCCTTCAGGCCGAAACATCGAGCTTGACGCTTCGTTGTCAACTGCAGGATGCCGACGCGGGGCGCCTTTGCTCCGCGCGCAGGAACAATGATGCCCGCAACGCCGCTCCGCACGCTCGCCCTCCTCGCGGCCGCCGCGCTTGTGACGGCCGTGCTGATCGCTGCGCCGGACCGCTGGCGTCCGGCGGAGGCGGCGGCTGGAAGCTGGACCGGGCAGTACTGGAACAACACCACCTTCTCCGGCGCCCCGGTGCTGACGCGCGACGACGGCAACAAGCCGCTGATCGGCGCCGACCCGACCATCGACTTCTTCTGGGACCAGGAGCCTATCGGTCCCGGCGTCAACCCGGACGGCTGGGCCGTGCGCTGGGAGCGCACCGAGGCGGTCCCGGCGGCGACGTACCGCTTCTCCGCCTACACCGACGACGGCATGCGCGTGTACGTGGACACGAACAACGACGGCGGCTTCCAGCTCGTGCTCGACGCCTGGTTCGACCAGCCGCCCACCAACTACGTCGCCGATTTCACGCTGCCCGCCGGCACGCACAAGTTCCGCGTCGAGTTCTACGACGCCACGAACGCGGCCACCGCCATGCTGAGCATCCAGGACGCCGCGTCGCTGCCGCCGGGCTGGAGCGGCGAGTACTTCAACAACAAGACGCTCAGCGGCTCTCCCGTCTTCACGCGCAACGATGGCCAGGACATCAACTTCGACTGGAACATCGGCTCGCCCGCGCCGTCCCTGCCGGCCGACAACTTCAGCGTGCGCTGGACACGCACGTTCACCTTCAATGAGGGCGTGTACCAGTTCTTCACCACCTCGGACGACGGCTCGCGCGTCTTCATCGACGGGCAGCTCATCCTCGACTTCTGGGTCGACCAGCCGCCCACCACGCACATCGCCAACAAGCAGATGACAGCCGGCGAGCATACGATCGTCGTCGAGTACTACGAGGCCGGCGGCGGGGCGATGATGCAGTTCGGGTTCCAGCACCGGCCCGACCTCGGCGGATTCGCCACCGACGTGCTGTTCTCCAACGAGTACGTCGTCACGGCGTTCGACTTCGCGCCCGACGGACGGATCTTCGTCGGGAAGAAGGACGGCACCATCCTCGTGTGGGAGGACGGGAGCCTGCTGGCGTCGCCGTTCTACGTCATCCCCAACGTCAACGACCACCACGACCGGGGGCTGCTGGGCCTGGCGCTGGACCCGGACTTCGCCGTCAACGGCTACGTCTACGTCGCGTACACGTACGAGAACAACGCCGCCGACCCCGGCGGCATCAAGACGGCGCAGGTGATCCGGCTCACCGCGGACGGCAATGTCGCCGTGCCCGGCAGCCAGCTCGTGCTCCTGGGGTCGCAGGTGGGCACGCCCGCGAAGCCCTCGTGCGACGACTGGCCGGGGTCGGACTGCATCCCGTCGGACTACCTCAGCCACACGGTCGGCAACCTGAAGTTCGGGCCGGATGGCATGCTGTACGTCGCCACCGGCGACGGCGCCAGCTTCTCCAGCGTGGATAGCCGCGCGCTGCGCGCACAGGACGTCAACAGCCTCGCGGGCAAGGTCCTGCGCGTGGACCCGGCCAACGGCCAGGGCCTCGCGTCCAACCCGTTCTACAACGGCGACCTCGCCGCCAACCGCGCGAAGGTGTGGGCCTACGGCTTCCGCAACCCGTACCGCTTCAACTTCAAACCAGGGACGAACACGATCTTCATCGGCGACGTGGGCTGGTCGGACTGGGAAGAGATCAACGTCGTTGAGCCGGGCGCCAACTACGGCTGGCCCTGCTACGAGGGTGACTTCCCGCAGCCCGGATACCAGGCGTTTTCGGCCTGCCAGGCGCTCGGGGCCGGCAGCGTCACGTTCCCGCTGCACGACTGGGAGCACCCGCCGGACTCCGCGGCCGTCGGCGGCGACTTCGTCGGCGTGAACGATTACGCTTCGAAGTTCCACAACACCTACTGGTTCGGCGACTATGCGCGCGACATGATCGGCTACCTGAAGGTGGACGCGTCGGACAACCTCGTGCCGGGCAGCGTCGACACGTTCACCAGCGCCGGCGACGGGCCGGTGCAGATCGAGACGGGGCCGGACGGCAACATCTACTACATCGCCATCAACGCGGGCGAGCTGCGGCGCGTGCGCTACGTCGGCGACAACCGCCCGCCCGTCGCCGTCGCCTCGGCAGACCCGATTGCCGGCCTCGCGCCGCTGCAGGTCAGCTTCTCCAGCGCCGGGTCGTTCGACCCCGACGCCGGCCAGGCGCTCACGTATCACTGGGACTTCGGCGACGGCACGACGTCCACCAGCCCGAACCCGGTGAAGACGTACACGACGGACGGCAACCGCACCGTGACGCTGACGGTGACGGACCCCTTCTTCGTCACGGCGCAGGACACCGTGCTGGTCCAGGTCGGCAACACGCCGCCGGTGGCGACGATCTCCTCGCCGGCAGACGAGTCGAAGTACGACATCGGCCAGGTGATCAGCTTCAGCGGCTCGGCGACGGACGCGCAGGACGCGAGCCCGTCGCTGGCGTGGAGCGTGCTGCTCCTCCACTGCTTCGACGGCACGTACGCCGACTGCCACACGCACCCGCACGTCACCGCGAGCGGCCCAAGCGGCCAGTTCACCATCGCCGACCACGGCGACTTCATCTACTACGAGGTCTACCTCACCGCCACCGACTCCGGAGGCCTCACGGACACCGAGATGGTGACGATCCGCTCCAACACGGTGGACCTCACCTTCACGTCGAACCAGCCTGGCATCCAGCTCGTCGTCGACGGCGCGTCGCAGGCGGTGCCGTTCACGCGCACCGTGCCGCGCCTGTCGCAGCACACGATCTTCGCGCCGTCGCCGCAGTCGCCGGCGGGTCCGCCGCTGCACTTCCAGTCATGGTCGGACGGTGGGCCGCAGCAGCACGAGATCGTCGCCGGCGCGAACGCGACGTATACGGCGAACTTCGCGCCGCCGACGGCCACTCCCACGGATACGCCGACGCCGACCAGCACTTCGACGCCCACAGCGACGCCGACGCCGAC
>DATMAH010000028.1:0-5231 GCA_035583735.1 Dehalococcoidia bacterium | reverse complement strand
GCCGCCTTTCGGCGGACGAATTGGACATCAAATAGCGCCGTGAGTAGCTCGCGCCACCGCTTCATACCCGGAGCGGGGCCGAGTTCTTCAAGTGCGCGCGCCATGTCACCGTCACTGCGCACGAGCAAGGTGTGCATACGCGTCACATATTGAGGATTCTTAGAGCGCAGCTCAGCATACGCCCGCTCCGAAACCAGCCGCGTCAGCTGGGATAGGCACGGGCCATTCTTGGAGTCGATCGGACCCGCGCTCATCGACATGTCCTCTTGGCCGGCCCCGCTACCCTCACCCCAGCCGCAACACCACCAGCTTGTCCGCCGCCGACGCCGCGCCCCACACCTCTCCCTCCCGCCCCAAAATCTGCCGCACGTTCGCCGGGTGCGACTCGTGCGGATACACCTCGAACGTCTCCGTCTCCGGGTCGAACCGCACCATCGCGTTCGAGCCGAAGTCGCTCAGCCACACGTCGTCCACCTCGTCGACGTACACCGCGTACGCCATCGGCGCCTCGCCCGGCAGCGGCCACTCCTCCCAGGCGTCCGTCGCCGGGTCGTACACGCCCACCTGCCCCGCATCCCACTCGCTCACCCAGATCCGCCCCCGCGAGTCCGACCACACCCGCCGCGCCCCCTGCCCCGTCGTCGGCGGCTCGATCACCGTCGCCTCCCCCGTCTCGATGTCCACGCGCGCGATGTGGCTCCCCGCCAGCGACGCGTAGTAGACATCGCCGGACGGCGTCGACGTGATGCCGTACGGCCCGCGGCCGCGCGGCGCGTCGAACACGCGCATCTCGCCCGTCGCCGGGTCCAGGCTCCCGTACACGCCCGACTGTCCGGTGAACCAGAGCACGCCGCGCCCGTCGAACGCCGCCGTGTTGAGGTTCGCGCCCGCGCGCTCCGCCGGCAGCGGGTACGCCGTCACCTCCAGCGTCTCGTGGTCGACGCGGACGATGGCGTTCAGCCCGCCGTCGGTCACCCACGCCGCCCCGTCCGGCCCGACGATCACGCCGTGCGGCGCCGAACCCGCGCCCAGCGCCACTTCCTCGACGGCGCCCGTCTCCGGGTCGAGCCGCCCCAGCTCGCCCGAACCCTGCGCCGTGTACCAGACCGTGCCGTCCGCCGCCGGCGCCACATCGTGCGGCCGCGACCCCGCCGGCACGTCGTACTCGCGCATCTCGATGACGCCGCGCGGCCCCGCCGCCGTCGCCGTCACGTCCGGTGATGGCACAACCGTAGCCGTCGAGGCGGCGGGCGTGGCCGGCGTCACCGCCGGCGCGTCCCCGCCATCATCCCCGCACGCCGCGAGCACCACCCCGACTGCGCAGAACACACCGGCGAAGCTCCGGACCCTCATGCGCGCAGCCTAACACGGTCGCTGAAGGTTCTGGCTTCAGGTCTAGGTTCGAGGCTCTAGGTTCCAGGTCCCGGTCCCAAGTTCCACGTTCTCGGTCCTGCCTGCGAGACGCTCCCTCTACCCTCTACCCTCTACCCTCTACCCTCTACCCTCCGACCCCCAACGTCCAACAACCACCCGCCTTCACCCCGTCTGCCGCGTCCACTCCGCCATGTCGAAGTAGTCCCGCCACGCCGCGATCTTCCCGTCGCGCAGCTCGAACGCCCCCATCACCCGCAGCGTCACCGTCTTCCCGTCCTTCATCTCGAACGTGTCGACGCGCTCGTTCAGCACCACGTCCCCGTCCGACGCCATGTGCAGGATGTCGAATTTCACCGACTTCGCCGGGCCCAGGATGAACCCCAGCAGCCCGCGGATCGCGTCCTTCCCCGTCGACGGCGGCATCGGGATGTTGTGATACACCGCGTCGTCCGTGAAGAACGCCAGGATGCGCTCCGCGTCCACCGATTCCCACGCCGCGCAGAACTCCCGCACCACGTGCTTCGCGTCTGCCATCTCGGTACCTCCGGTCGCAGCTACGACGCCGCCCGCGCCGCCGTCGCGCCCGCCCACACGGCGAGCAGCCCCGCGGCGATGCTCGCGCCGACGTTCAGCGCCGCACCGCCCATGTTGCCGTCTTCCGCGAGCTGCAGCGTCTGCCACGAGAACGCCGAGAACGTCGTGAACCCGCCCAGCAGCCCCACCGCGACAAAGTACACCAGCCCCGCCGGCCACGCGCGCTCCGCCGCCACACCCAGGAACGCGCCGATGACCGCCGACCCGGCGACGTTCACGATCAGCGTCCCCGCCGGCCGCGCCCCGAACGCGTCCGTCGCCCAGACACCCACCCAGTGCCGCAACACCGACCCGATCGCCCCGCCGAGCGCCACGTACACCACGTTCATGCGCCATAGCGTAAGGCTCCCGGCCGTTAGCCGGGAGCCTCGCTCGCGTTTGTGCCGGACGCCCCGCCTCAGTGATGCTCCGTCGGCTCCGGCCGCTCCTCCTGCCGTTCCCGCGGGATGAGGATGAAGTTCTGCACGATCGACGCCAGCGCCGCCCCCAGGATCGGCGCCACCCAGTAGATCCAGGCGTCCTTGAAGTCGCCGTCCACCAGCGCCGGCCCGAAGTGCCGGGCCGGGTTCATCGCCGCGCCTGTCAGCGGGCCGCCCATCAGGATGTCAGCCGTGATCGTCAGGCCGATCGCCAGCGCAGCGATCGCGTGCGGCCCCCGCTTGTCGATCGCCACGCCAACGATCACGTACATCAGGAAGAACGTCAGCACCACTTCCGTCACGAACGCCCGCGCCCGTCCGACGATCAGCGCATCGCCGTCACCGTCGTAGTTCACCGACGGGATGGCGAAGTTCGCCGCCTCGCGGACCTCCTCCAGGAAGATGTATCGCAGCAGCAGCGCCGCGATCACCGCCCCGACGAGCTGCGCGATGATGTACCCGATCCCCTTCACGAGCCCGATCTTCCCGCCGAGCCACATCCCCACCGTCACCGCCGGATTGTAGTGGCCGCCGGAGATGTGCCCCGCTGCCGCAATCATCAGCCCGATCGCCAGGCCGTGCGCCAGCGCCACCACCACAAGCATGCCCCCGTCCCCCCATCCCTGCGACGTCGCCGTCAGGATCGCACCGGCGCCCAGGAAGACCAGCGCGAACGGCCCGATCGCCTCCGCCACCAGCGGCCGCACCCACGTCTCGAGCAGGTCGCGCGGCATGAAGTTCTCAGCGTTGAACTCGTCCGCGGGCACCATCATGTCGGCTTCCTGTGCCATCGCCTCCCCCTCCTAATTGCTAAGGAGATTATGCGCTAGTCGCGACAAATCGTAGGCACGGACGCGCCCTCGTGTCAACTCGCCCCCGGCACGCTACCGCCACCCCTCCGTCCGCCGCGCCGCCTTCAGCGACTCCGCGTACAGCCGGTCGCGGGGCACGCAGCCGGTCGCGTACTGCCCCATGTCGTTGTGCTTCGCCCGCATCAGCGCCGTGCAGTAACTGACCCCGATGCACGACTTGTTCGGCTCCATCGCCCCCCGCTCCAGCACGTCCGCCGCGAAGTCCGGGTACGCCAGCGCGCCGCGCCCCAGCCCCATCAGCGTCACCGCGCCCTCACCCACGTTCGCTGCGCCCGCGTGCGGCGCATAGTGCCGCAGCCACGAGTACCCCGTGCCGATGACCGGCAGCTCCGGGAACGCCCGCTGCACCTCCGCCGTCAGCCGCATGTGCCGCTCGACGCCCACCAGAGGATGTTCGGGCGGCCGGTAGCCGTCGACCGGCGGCTTCTCGAACGGCCGGCCGATGTGCGGGTTGTAGTACGGGCTCCCCATCGTCACGTTCACCATCGCCAGGCCCAGCCCGCGCAGCTCGCCGATGAGCCGCAACGGCTCCGCCAGCGCCGGCGTCGCCGGCTCGCCCTCATCGACGCCCCAGGCGTGCCGGTACGGCCGCTCCACCGCAACCGGTTCGCCCCGCCCGTCCGCGCCCGCGCGAAACGGCACACCGTCGAAGACGTTCAGCCGCGTCGCCAGGACGACGTCATCGCCATACCGCGCGCGCACTTTCCCGAACACGTTGCGCACGAAGCGCGTCCGCCCCTCGAAGTCGCCGCCGTACGCACCGTCCCTCGTCCGCGATCCCAGGAGCTCGTTCAGCAGGTAGGTGTGGCACTGCTTGATGTCGACGAAGTCGAACCCGATCTCCCGCGCCAGCCCGGCGGCATCGACGAATGCGTCCTCCAGCCGCTCCAGGTCGCCGTCCGTCAGCAGCGGCTGCGCCTCGCAGCCCTTCACCGCATCGATCACCGCGCCGTGCTGCGCGATGATCGGCGAAGGATGCGACCATCGCCCCGAATGCGTGAGCTGGACGCCGGCGACGAAGCCATCGGCCGAGCCAAAGCGTGCGCGCCGCGCCTCCCGCGCCTCGGCGAGCAGCCTCCGGACCTCCGGCGCTGTCTCCCGCGTGAGCAGCAGTTGCCGCGGGTTCGCGCGCCCCTCCGGGACGATGGCCGTCGCCTCGCCCCACAGCACCGCCGCCCCACCGGCCGCGAACCGCCGCCAGCGCCGGAACGTCAGCTCGCCCGGCGTGCCGTCGAGGTTGCCGTCGCACCCCTCCATGGGATGCACGGCCATCCGGTTCGCCGCCACCAGCGGCCCGATGCGCACGGGCGCCGCCAGCGCGACAACGTCGTCCGCGGCCGCGATCGACACGCCCTCCCGGGCGATCGCCTCCCGCAGCTCATCGAGCGACCGGTACGTGAACAGCGGCATTCCGCCGTCAGACTATCAGCCGCCGTCAGTCCGGCGACAACAGCTCCAGACGCCGTCGAGCACGTCGCCATAGGCGACGACGCTAATCGCCGGGCCGTCGTCGAGAATTGGAGCGAGTCGTGCGCTTGGGCGCTTCGGCCTTCGCCGCAGGACGTCGACGCACACGTCGCTGTCGAGCAGGTACTTCGGACTCATCTACGCGGTACGGCTCCCCTTCATCGTTGAAGCGATAGTAGCGAGTGCTGGCCCCTTCGTCCCGCCAACGGTAGATGTTCTTGATGACCTCATCGGCATCGAACCCCTCCGGCCATCCTTGCGCGATCGCCGCGAGCATCTTCTCCCGCCCGCCGGGCTCCACGGGCTTGCTCACCGCGCGCGCGTACTCCTCGTCGAGCGACCGCTTGCGCTCGCCGTCCGGGACGTACCGCGTCAGCAGCGCGACCGGCACGCCACCCGTCTCGATGACGATGTCTTCGTGCTCCAGGCGGCGCAGCGCCTCGCCCAGGTGGACGCGCAGGTCGGTCGCCGCCATGCGCCGTTTGGGTTTCGCCATGATTGATCA
>DATMAH010000027.1:0-3036 GCA_035583735.1 Dehalococcoidia bacterium | reverse complement strand
CTGGCCGGCGGCACGGCGAACGTCTGGGCGAAGGAGTCGCGCGCCGGGCGCGACCCCCGCAAGGCGATGCGCGCCATCGTCGGCGGAGAGCGGCGGCGCGTGGACCTCGGCCGCGCGGGCGAGCGCTACTTCCTGCTGATGGCGGGCGTCGGGCTTGATGCGGCGATCATCCCCGGCGTGGGCGCACGGCTGAAACGCCGCCTCGGCGCGGCGGCCTACATCGTCGCGGGCGTCAGGACCCTGTTCAGGTACCGGGGCCGCCGCGTATCGCTGCGCATCGACGGCGAGGCGCAGGAGCGGGAGATGTACTGGTTGCTGGCGGGCAACACGCGCTCATACGGCGGCATCGTCAACATCACGCATCGCGCCGTGATCACGGACGGCCTGCTCGACGTCGGCATCATGGCGCGGGGCGGCGTGTGGCGGCTCGCGTCGGACCTCGCGCGGCTGCTCCTGCGCCGGCACGACCGTTCGCCCAACATCGCCTTCGTCCGCGCAGGCGCGATCGACATCGAGACGCCGGGCATCCCGGTGCAGGTGGACGGCGAGCCGCTCGGCGAGACGCCGCTGCGCGTCGAAGCGGCCCCCGCCGCCCTCACCGTGATCGTGCCCCGCGGCGCGCGCCTCGCGCTCTTCGGGGAGCGGTAGCTGATCCACACGCTCCACTGATGACACAGCGTAGCGATAGTGTTTGCGGCTGCCACCCGCGCTGTCGCATGGCCGCGCGCGGCAGGTGACGAACACAACGCGACGGCGGACATTTGCGCGATCTCCCGATGGCTCGCCCAAGCCACCGCGCCTAGCCCCGGTAGCGCCGGGGCGTAACGAGAACGGCGCCGCCGCCGCGCGACGACGCCGCCGTCGTCTGCTGTCTGTTGTCGGCCGTCGCGAAGCCCTACGCCTGCGCGACGTAGCCGTTGTCGCCGAAGTCGTCGATCTCGTCCTGGTGGCCGGACATGAGCTTGCGGACGCCGAAGATGACGGCGACGAGGCCGGCGAGCATGAACAGCTTCTTCATCGCATCCCTCCTGGGACTGGTGCTGGTGTCGATGCAGGGTAGCTCATGCGGCGGCGTGCCCGTCATGCGGCGAAACCCTCATGGAGACGGCGGATTGTCTTGAACCACGGAGCGCGCGGGCGGAAAGCCCGCGCTGCTGCGTGGGTGTCGAACCCGCTTCTCGCTTCTCGCCTCCCACTTCCAACTTCCACTACCATCCCCCCATGGCGGACTACGTGACGCTGCCGGAGCAGCGCGTGCCCGTGGTGGCCGAGACGGACGTGCTCGTCGTCGGTGGCGGGGCTGCCGGGATGTCGGCGGCGATCGCGGCGGCGCGGCAGGGGGCGGACGTCGTGCTGGCGGAGCGCTACGGCTATCTCGGTGGGCTGGCGTCCGGCGGCCTCATCGTGCTCCTGCTGACCCTGGACGACGGCAACGGCCGCCAGGTGATCGCCGGGCAGTGCCAGGAGCTGGTCGACCGGCTGCAGGCGCGCGGCGCCTGCTACTACCCGCCGAAGGACGAGTGGGGCTCGTACGACGAGGCGCTGGTGGAGAAGTACCGGCGCTGGGGGCTCGTGTGGGGGTCCGGGCCGCACCGCGTGCGGTACTCGGTGGCGTACGACCCGGAGGAGTTCAAGTTCGTCGCCAACACGTGGGTGGCCGAGTCTGGCGTCCGCCTGATGTACCACCGCTGGGCGTCCGACGTCGTGGTAGACGTCGAGCGGCCGCACGGGCGGCCGTCGCAGCGCATCACGCACGTCGTCTTCACATCCAAGGCCGGCAAGCAGGCGGTGGCGGCGCGGCAGGTGATCGACGCGACGGGCGACGGCGACGTCTTCACGCTTGCCGGGGAATCCGGCGAGAAGGAGCAGATCCACCCCTGGCTCTGGTTCCGCATGTCTGGCGTGAAGGATGTGGACGCGGCGCAGTCGGCGGGCGGCGGCTTCTTCTTCAAGACGGTACGGCCGGGGCAGGCGCTGATGCCGTGGGGCGCGGCGGAGCGCATCTCGCGCCGCATCGACGCGACGGACCCCGACGACCTGGCGTTCGCGGAGGTGGAGTGCCGGCGCATGGTGATGGATGAGGTCGACCGGCTGCGGGCGCAGGTGCCCGGGTTCGAGGAGGCGTACCTGACGGACGTGGCGCTGACGCTCGGGGTCACGGAGTCACGGCGGCTGCTGGGGGAGTACGTGCTCTCGCGCGACGACATGGACCGCGCATTCGACGACGCCATCGCGGTGACGGGGCACTGGACGAAGTACGGGGCGGTGTACGAGATCCCGTATCGCAGCCTGCTGCCGCGCCGCACGTCGAACCTGCTCGTCGCCGGCCGCTGCATCAGCGTCGACCACCGCGCGCACCACGCGACGAAGGAGATCCCGCCGTGCTTCGCGACGGGCGAGGCGGCCGGCATCGCGGCGGTGCAGGCGCTGCGCGCGGACGCGGCGGTGCAGTCGGTGGACGTCGGGGCGCTCCGGGGGGAGCTGCTGCGCCGCGGCGCGATCGTGGGGACGACAGCAGACCACAGACAACAGACCACAGAGTGAAAACCGCGATCGCCACCGTGATAGAGGCTGGGGTGGCCTACGCGAGGATGGCGGTGGCGTGGAGGGCGTGCGCGGCGAGCGTCTTGTCGCCGACGCGCGCTGAGCATCAGCCGCCGCCGACCATGCGCACGATCTCGAGCGTGTCACCGGCGCGGACCGTCGCGGCGGCGTATTCGCCCTTCGGCAGCACATCGCCATTGATGGCGACGGCGACGAGCCGGGGGTTGACGTCGTGCGCGGCGAGGAAGTCGAGCAGCGGCATCTCGCGCTCGATCTCGCGCCGCTTGCCGTTGACGGTAACGGTCACACTCATCGGTGTATGGCGACAGCGCAGGCGTTGGCGAGCGCGCTCGCGGCGTCACGTGGCGACGGCGCGTCGAAGATCGCGCCGATGACGGCGACGCCGGCCGCGCCGGCGCGGATGACGTCGCCGGCGTTCGCGGGCGTGATGCCACCGATCGCGATGACGGGCACGCGCACCGACTGGCAGAT
>DATMAH010000026.1:0-3288 GCA_035583735.1 Dehalococcoidia bacterium | reverse complement strand
CAGGGCCTGTAATACCTCACCCGAGAGCGTCATGTCTTCCTTGACGTGCCCCGTTGACGGTACGCCACCTCGGGACGATGATAGCATCGATGGGTAAGCGATGGCCGATCCGCAACCCCGGTCTCTTCTGGGCCTTGTTCGCCGTTATCACGTTGTGCGCCGCCGTCCTTGCGCTCCTGGAACGGCTCGCGTGAGACGCGCCGCGGCCAGCGTTGCAGTCCTGCTTCTGACGCCCGTGCTCATTGTCGTCATGGCCATCTTCTGGACGGCGCTGTGGGCCGCGCACAGCTGGTGGGGCCTGCGGCGCGCGGGTTGGGGTGAGCTGGCGAGCGCTACCATGTTCGCCACGCTGGTGCTCGCCGTCGCCGTCTTCATGATCCGCGGCGGCAGCGATGAGGCGCCGACCTCCTTCGCCCAGCCGCCGTACGCGACGGCTACCCTCACACCTGACCCCTGCACGACGCCTGCCGCGCCAACGCCGACACCCGATGAACTCGACCAAATCATCAACAAGGTAATCGCGACGGAGCTCGCACGGCCGACGCCATCACCCGCCAACACCTTCGAGGCCCTCGCCGCCACGGTGCTCGCGGAGGTCATGGCACAGCTGCCGCCGCCGGCGTGCGAATAAGCGCGGGCACATCCTTTGCCGCCGGACTCTTGTACCCCCACTTGATGAGCAGCCGCGTCAGTTCCGGACGACGTTGACGCAGCGCCTCGCGCACCGCCGAGACGGTCGTCTCATACACCCTGACAGCCGGCGCCTGGCCAACGATCACGGGCGCCAGATCAGGGTTGAGGCCCCTCGCCGTGAGCTTGTCGCGGACGCGTGACAGGACGCCCCGATAGAACTGGTCGTAATTCGCGTATTCGGAAGGAACCGCACCGGAACGCTGCAGGCTCACGAACACCCGGTTGGGAATATCCCAGTACCCGCTCGCCGCGATCTGCTGCGAGTCGCGCCGGTACTCCGCCTGGCGCGGCGTGTCCCGGGCACCGAGGTCTTCCTGTAGCTGCGCCGCCTGCTCCGGCGAAAGCTTCGCCTCGAAGGCGTCGAGCGCGTCCGAGAACTCGTCCTTCCGCTCCTCATCGATCCGCCCCGTCACCGGGTCCTTGTAGCGGTCGAAGATCGCGAAGTAGTCGTGCAGTACCTGCAGGCGCGGCGAACCCGGGTCGCGTTTGTCCAGCCGCTCGAAGAACTCCCGCACCGGCCGCGCGTCCGTCCGCCGCAGCGCGTCGAGCGCCGCCAGCCGGTCAGCGCGGGCGTCGGCGTACCGCTGCCGCCACTCGCTGGGCGGCAGGCCCTCGATCTGTTCCAGCGTCTGCGCGTAGCGCTCCGAGACCGCCTTCTCCGCCTGCTGCACCACCGCCACCGGGTCGCCCGCGTCCGCCTTCGCCTTCGTCTCGGCGTCGAACTCCTGCATCGCCCGCACGACGCGCGGGTCATCGGCGAGCTGCTGCTTCTCGCCCGGCGACAGGTCGCGGTAGTCGCGGCCGAAGCGCTCCTGGGCGGCGGCGTTCAGGCCCGTCCGCACGCGCTCCGGATAGACGTTGAAGCCGAGCAGCGAGATGGCGGCAATGCCGGGCGCCTGGGCGCCGCCCTTCGCGAGCGCCTCGATCGACTGCTGCACGCTGAACGGGAGGACGGACTTCGCCGCGAACGCCACGCGCTGCCCGATGTCGGCGAGGCTGTTCGGCCGCGCCGTCGTCACTGGCCGGTCAAGTACATCACGGTTCTGCAGCTCTGACCAGGCGATCGACGGCACCGGCCCGAGGCGCGTGCGGCCGAAGAACTCGGCGTCCGAGAGCACCCGTTCCCAGTCCCGGGCCTTGCCGTCGAGCGCCATCTGGTAGGCCGTGCGCATGTAGGTACGGAGCGGCCCCAGCAGCGAGATGTTCCCGTACGGCGTCTTCGCCGCCAGCCAGTCGCCGGCGTCCGGCCGCGTCAGGTTCGCCGGCTTCCTCATCGTCGCCCACGAGATCAGTTCCGCCGCCAGCGCGTTCGTCACCATCGCCCCGGCGAGGAAGCGCAGCGCCAGCGCGCCCTGCGGCGTCAGCGGTTTCGCAGCCTGCGACAGAAGGCCGACCTGCGACCGCAGGAAGTCGGGCGCGAACAGCGCCACGCGCTCCGCCAGCTGGTAGCCGCGCGACTGCCCCCGCAGCGCCGTCTCGAGGCCTCCGTAGAGGTTGTTGACGTGCTGTGCCGCCACCTGGCCCGGCGTATCGCCCGCCGCGAGGCGCGCCCGCGCCCACCTGCCGAGCGTGCCCGGCAGCCGCTGTCCCGCCTCGATCTGCGCCTTCGCCTCGGCGTACGACAGCGCCTTGTACATGGCGACCCCGCGCGCGTAGAACCGGTCATCGATCGCCGAGATCACCCTGCCGACGCCCGGGATGCGCGCCAGCAGCGACGCGCCCGGCCCCTCCGTCGAGACCTTGAAGGTCTTGAACAGGTTCGCGCCATCCGCCGTGGCGTCCCGCAGCAGCCCTTCGTTGCGCATCATCCACTCGCGCCAGGCGGTATCGTCCGCGACCAGATGCGCCGCCTTCGCGATGTCCTGGAGGCCGCGCGTCGGGTTGTCCATGAAGCGCCGGACGCCCTGGATGCCGAGCAGCGGCGAGGCGTCAACCGACGCCATCAACGTCTTGGCAACCTCCGCCGGGAGGGCGACCGCCCGTTCCAGGAAGTTCTGGCGGTGCGGCCCGAGTATGTCATCGATCTGGTTCGCCACGTCCTCCGGGAAGTAGCGCCCTGAGAGCCCCGCCACGCTCGTCTGGCGGTAGCCGCGCCCCGGCGTCGTGCGTGCCGGGAACGACTCGCGCAGCGCCCGGATCAGTTCCTGGTCGGCCAGTGCCTTCTGCAGCTGCGCCTGGTGGACGCGCGTCAGCGCCTCGAAGGCGCCGAGCTGCGACGCCCCCGCGTCCGGCACGAACTCCGGCTCGAAGCCGCGCCGGGCCGCGTCCCAGTAGCTGCCAAAGACGCGCGTCCGCTGCGTCGGCTGCCTGGCCCCGACGCCAGAGCGCGGCACCGCCCGGCGGGGCGAAGGCGGCTCCTTGTACAGGTGCGTGACGAACTCGCCCTGGAACTCGTTGATATCGACGCCCTGCGCCTTCGCATAGCGCAGCCGGGCGAGCAGGAAGCGCTGGTTGTCGCGCAGGAAGGCCCGCTGCTGGGGCGTCAGGTCGTAGTACTGCGGCCGCTCGATGATGTCGCCGATGAACCCAATCACGGCCGCCTGTTGCGGCGTCTCGGGCGCCGGGCCGCGGTAGCGCTGCGCCCAGCTCTCGCGC
>DATMAH010000025.1:0-19491 GCA_035583735.1 Dehalococcoidia bacterium | reverse complement strand
TGCGTCGTCCGCGATGGCCGCGGAGCTGCTCCCGCTGCTCGCCGACGCGCCACCCGAGGTCGTCGCGCGCTACGTCCGCCGCTCGGTCCACGGTGCCATCCGCTCCGGCGACGACGCCCTGTCCATCGCCCTCGCCGACGCTATCGTCCAGCGCGAGATGGACGATAGCTATCCCGCGCTGGCCGAGCTCATGCGCGCGAAGGTCAGCGACGAACTCTACAACTACCTCGCCGTCCTCCTTGCCGGCACGAACCGCCCTCCATTGCTCGCCATTCTCGAGCGCGAGTTGCACCGCGGCCGCCGCCCGAAGGTCGTTGCGGAGGCGCTCACCATCCGTCCCACGCCCGAGTCGCGCGCCATCCTCAAGCGCTGGGAGGACGGCGAGCCGTACGAAGACGGCGACGGCGCAGGCGACGGCGCCCGCTGACTCGCCCGCCCGATCCCCCTTCCCTACACTGTCGCCATGTCCCGTTTCGTCCTCGCGCTCGACCAGGGCACGTCCAGTTCGCGCGCCATCCTCTTCGACCACGACGGCTCGCCCGTCGCCCAGGTTTCGCGCGAGTTCCCGCAGATCTATCCGCAGCCGGGCTGGGTCTCGCACGACCCCGAAGCCATCTGGTCGTCTCAGCTCGACGCGGCCCGCCAGCTCCTCGCTGAGACGCACACAGCCGCCGGCGATATCGCCGCGATCGGCATCACCAACCAGCGCGAGACCACGGTTGTCTGGGACCGCGCCACGGGGCGCGCCATCAACGACGCCGTCGTCTGGCAGTGCCGCCGCACCGCCCCCATCTGCGAGGACCTGCGGGCGCGCGCCCTCGAAGCCGAGGTGCGGCGCCGCACCGGCCTCGTCATCGATGCGTACTTCTCCGGCACGAAGGTCCGCTGGCTGCTCGACAACAGCGGCGGCGGCATGCAGCAGCGTGCCGAGGCCGGCGGCCTCGCCTTCGGCACCGTGGACTCGTGGCTCATCCACAAGCTCACAGGCGGGCGCGCGCACGTCATCGACGCCACGAACGCCTCCCGCACCATGCTCTACAACCTGCGCGACGGCGACTGGGACGAACGCATGCTGGCCGAGCTCCATGTCCCCCACGCGATCCTGCCACGCATCGTCGATAGCTCGGGGGTGGTCGCCGAGACCGACCCGTCGATCTTCGGCGGCGCCATCCCCATCGCCGGTATCGCGGGCGACCAGCAGGCCGCCCTCTTCGGACAGGGCTGCTGGACCGCCGGCAGCGCCAAGAACACCTACGGCACCGGTAGCTTCCTCCTCCAGCACACCGGCGCCGACGCCGTCGAGTCGGAGGCCGGCCTGCTCACCACCGTCGCCTCGCGCATCGCCGGCACAGATACATTCGCGCTGGAAGGCAGCATCTTCATCACCGGCGCAGCGATCCAGTGGCTGCGCGACGGCCTCGGCATCATCAAGTCGGCCGCTGAGAGCGAGACGCTCGCTGCCTCCGTCCCGAGCAGCGACGGCGTGTACGTCGTCCCTGCCTTCGCGGGACTGGGCGCGCCACACTGGGATATGTACGCGCGCGGCACCATCGTCGGCATCACGCGCGGCACCACCGGCGCACACATCGCCCGCGCCACGCTGGAGTCGATCGCGCTGCAGACGCTCGACGTCGTTGAGGCGATGGAGCGCGACACGGGCATCGCCATCCGGGAGCTGCGCGCGGATGGGGGCGCCGTCGCCAACTCGCTCCTCATGCAGATCCAGGCCGACGTCCTGCAGCGCCCCGTCGTCCGGTCGGCCACGGCCGAGACGACGGCGCTCGGCGCCGCCTATCTCGCCGGACTTGCCAGCGGATTCTGGCGCAACACCGACGAGGTCGCGTCCATCTGGAAGTCGGGCGGCCGTTTCGAGCCGACGATGCCCGCAGCCGAGCGCGACGCACTCGTGGCCGGGTGGCGGCGCGCCGTCGACCGTGCGAAGGGTTGGGCGTCTTGAGGCCGTCGCTCGGCGATCTCGCGCGCACGCAATTCGACGTCACCGTCATCGGCGGCGGCATCAATGGCGCCGAGGTCGCGCACCAGGCCGCGCGCGCCGGCTACCGCACGCTCCTCGTCGAGAAGGACGACTTCGCCGCCGGCACCACCTCGCGCGCCACGCGCCTCATCCACGGCGGCCTCCGCTATCTCGAGCACGGCGAGTTCGGCCTCGTCTACGAGTCGCTCGCCGAGCGGGAGACGCTCGTGCGCCGTGGCGCACATCTCGTGCGGCCGCTGCGCCTCCTCGTCCCCGTCTACCGCGGCGACGCCCGCCCGCCCTGGAAGGTGCGCGCCGGCCTCGCGCTCTACGATGCGCTCTCGATCCGCAAGTCCTTACCCCGCCACCGCGCGATCCCTCTTCGCTCGATCGATAGCATCGAGCCCGGCCTCGCGCGGGACGGGCTTCGCGCCGCGTTCACCTTCTACGACGCGCAGGTCGAGTTCCCGGAGCGTCTCGTCATCGATTCGCTCCGCGGCTTCGTGGCCGCAGGTGGCATCGCGATGAACCACTGCGCCGTCCGCGGCATCGTCTCGCCCGGGGGCACGCTGCGCGCGCTCGTCCTGCACGACGCCATCACCGGCGACACCGCCGAGGTCGAGACCAGGGTCGCCGTCAACGCTGCCGGGCCGTGGGTCGATGAAGTCCTCGCCGGCACCGACGCGGAGCGCCACGAGCGGCTGATCGGCGGCACCAAGGGCAGCCACCTCGTCGCCGAGTGGCCGGACGCACCGCGTCACGCCATCTTCGCAACGGCGAAGTCCGACGGCCGCCCGTTCTTCATCCTGCCCTGGTATCGCTACACCCTCGTCGGCACGACCGACATTCGCTACGAAGGCGCCGCCGGCGACGCCCGCTGCACCCCGCACGAACTCAAGTACCTGCTCGACGAAGCCTCCGCGCTCTTCCCACGGTCGCCGCTTCGCGCCGAGCACCTGCTCTACACGTACTCCGGCGTGCGGCCGCTGCCCTACACGCCGCGGGGCGCGGAAGCAGCCATCACCCGCCGGCACTTCCTCGTCGACCATGTGAAGCGCGGTGGCCCGGCCGGCCTCCTCACCGTCGTCGGCGGCAAGCTCACGACGTACCGCTCGCTCGCCCGCATGGCCATCCCCGCCATCCGCAAGCACGTCTCGCCGTCCGGCCCGCCATCGTCCTCCGACGAGCCCGCGACCGCACGTGCCATGCCGGCCGCATCAGCGTCATCCGACGGGCATCCCGCGAGCGACCCTCTCCGCGTCTACGGCGCGTACGCCGCGGAAGTCGCTGCCCTGCGCGACGCCCACGCCGCCCTCGCGCAGCCCGTGTGTGAGCACAACCCCGAGTCGCTCGCGCAGGTCGCCTACGCCGTCGAGCACGAGCACGCGGTCACGATCGCCGACGTGCTGCTGCGCCGCCTCCCGGCAGGCTGGAGCGCCTGCGGCGCGATCGACGGCGTCGACGCGGTCGCCGCCGTCATCGCGCAGCGCCTGCACTGGCCGGACGACCGCATCCCACACGAGATCGCCGCCTACGAAGCAGAGCGCCGCCGCACCCTCGTCCCCCTGAGCGACATCGGGGCATCGGTGGCGCCAACTCCTACGGTATGAGACGCTAGAAACGAGAAGCGAGCCGCATCACCAACCACCAGTCACCAATCACCAATCACCAATCACCAATCACCAGAGACCAGCGACCACCCAACCCTAGACGAGCATCTTCTTCGGCGCCCCCGACGGCTGCCGCCGGAAGTTGTGCACCAGCCAGCGCTTCATCCCGTCCACCTCCACCTCCTCCACCCGCGCGCGCGACGCATCGTCCAGCCGCGACTGCACGTCGCGGGCGAACGTCGCGTACGCCCCGTGCGTCTCGTCGGTGATGTTCAGTACATCGCGCATGTGCACCGCGACGGCAAGCTGCCGCTCGCACAGGCGCAGCAGCCACCCGAGCTCGATCTCCGCCCAACCGGCGTGAAACGACGGATCCGCGAACGAGTACGCCAGCCGCAGGTTGTTCGACTCCGGCCCCACCTCCAGCAGCGTCGCGCCGAAGTTCGGCCGCCCAAAATCGCTCGCCGCCCGGTACACGACGCGCATGTCGGCGTCCGCCGCCAGCGTCGTCCCGGCGAAGTAGTGGCCCAGTCCCACGTCGAACGCCTTGTGCGTTTCGTCCGCCTTCAGGTGCCGCAGCATCCAGCCGATGAATTCCGCCCGCTCCTCGCGATGCAGCTGGTACTCCGCAGCGATCAGCTCCGCCGCCGACCGCACCAGGTTCGGCACAGACGCATACGACCCCCGCGTGATCAGCAGCAGGGCATCGCCGAGCGTGGCGTAGGCGCGCGACCACAGTCCCACCACCGCCGCATAGATGTGCGTGCGATACCGTGAGTGCGACGAGTCGTTCAGGATGCGGAGCTGCAGGTCCATCCCGCGCTCGAACAGCCGCAGGTCGCCGCCCAGCACGAACTGCGTCTGCCGGTAGCAGTCCTGCAAGGCCGCCGGAGCGCGGTCATCGGGCTTCCCCGGCAACGCATAGGAGGAGGGGACGGCGATGCCGCTGACGCGCTGGCCCGGCGTCGGCAGCGGCTGATCCGGCGGGGGCGGCTGCGGCTCGCTCAACGCGGCCGCACCGCTCGTCGCCGCCGCGGCGGCACGTACTGCGTCTGCGCCCCCCCGTACCTGTTCCGCACCGTCGGCACGTATCCCGTGATCCGCACCGGGATCACGCCCGTCCAGTCTCCCGCCACCACCACCACGCGGGAGATGCCCGGGAACGCCACCTTTCGCGACACGATCTCCACGTCGAACTCTGCGGTCGCCCCCGGGCCGACCGCGATGTCGCCAATCGGCCCCCAGACCCACGGCTCCGACGTCGAGACGTCGCCCAGCAGGCGGCAGTCACAGCGGTTCGTGATGCGCACGCGGCGGCGCACGCGGGGCGACGATTGCAGCTCTTGCACCGTCACCTCGATCTCCTCGGGCTCCAGCAGCGGCTCGGCGGTATGCAGGTGCCGCGGGCGCCGCGGCGCCACCTGCTCCGCGACGATGTCCTCCCAGTCAGGCATCTCCGCCCACGCCGCGTACCGGCGGTGCGCCTTATGAGGGTGAGTGCGTTCATCGTACTCGCGGCGCCGGCTCTCGTCGCTCAGCGTCTCGTACGCCAGGTTCAGGCGCGCCGCCTTGCGGTTCGCCGCCGGGTCGTTCCGGTTCGCGTCCGGGTGTACGCCGCGCATGAGCCGCCGGTACTGGCGCTTGATCTCGTCCGCCGAGGCGTCGGCCGCCACCTCCAGCACCGCATAGTGGTCCTGTTCTCGCATCGCTCCAGTTTACCGGCGCGCCTTCAGCGCGCCCCAGCCCGCGTACTCCGCCGCCCGCCCCAGCTCCTCCTCGATCCGCAGCAGCTGGTTGTACTTCGCCGTGCGGTCTGTCCGCGCCGGCGCGCCCAGCTTCGCCTGACCGCAACCCGTCGCCACCGCCAGGTCGCTGATCGTCACGTCCTCCGTCTCGCCGCTGCGGTGGCTCATCACCGCCGTCCAACCGGCCTTGTGCGCCATCTCCACCGCCGCCAGCGTCTCCGTCAGCGTGCCGATCTGGTTCACCTTGATCAGCACGCTGTTCGCCGAACGCTCCACGATGCCGCGCTCGATCCGCTTCGTGTTCGTCACGAACAGGTCGTCGCCCACGAGCTGCACATGGTCGCCGATCCGCTGCGACAGCATCGCCCACCCGCGCCAGTCGTCCTCCGCCATCCCGTCCTCGATGCTGACGATCGGGTACTTCGACGTCCACGCCTGCCAGTGCTCCGCCAGCTCAGCGCTCGTCAGCGAGCGCCCCTCCTTCGGCAGGTCGTAGCGTCCCAGCTTCTTGTCGTACAGCTCGCTCGACGCCGGGTCGAGCGCGATCGCCACGTCGCGGCCCGCCTCGTAGCCAGCGGCGGCGATCGCCTCGAGGATCACCTCGATCGCCTTCTGATTGCCGCCGAGCGACGGCGCAAAGCCGCCCTCGTCGCCGACGTTCGTCTGATGTCCCATCTTCTTCAGCACGCCCGCCAGCGCGTGATACACCTCCACCGCCCAGCGCAGCCCCTCCCGGTACGACGGCGCCCCCAGCGGCATCACCATGAACTCCTGGAAGTCCGTCGAGTCCGTCGCGTGCTTGCCGCCGTTCAGGATGTTGAACATCGGCACCGGCATCCGCTTCGCGTCCGCACCGCCCAGGTACCGATACAGCGGCTCCCCGGCCGATGCCGCCGCCGCCTTCGCCACCGCCAGCGACACGCCGAGGATCGCGTTGGCGCCCAGCCGGCTCTTGTTCTCCGTGCCGTCCAGCGCGATCAGCTTGTCGTCGAGCGCCCGCTGGTCCGCCGCGTCCATCCCCGCGACCGCCGGCTCGATCTCGCGGTTCACGTGTACGACCGCGTTCAGCACGCCCTTCCCGCCGTAGCGGCGGCGATCGCCATCCCGCAGCTCCACCGCCTCGTACGCGCCCGTGCTTGCGCCCGACGGGACCGCGGCCCGCCCAACGGCCCCATCCGACAGCCGCACGTCCACCTCGACGGTCGGGTTCCCCCGCGAGTCCAGCACCTCCCGCGCATGCACGCTACTGATCGTCGCCATCACCGCAGCTTCTATCCCTCTACTCTCTCGAACGTTGACGTCTATCTGTCTACCGTCTAACCTCCGGCCGCGCCGATCACCGCGAACGATCCCGTCGCCGCGGCCACCAGCTTCCCCGACTCGTCCGTCACTTTCGATTCCAGGAACACCACGCTGCGCCCGCGCTTGATCACATGCGTCTCCGCCTCCAGCCGCCCGCTCCGTACTCCGGAGAGATAGCTGATCTTGATCTCGATCGTCGCGCAGATCTGGCCCGGCGGCAGCACCGACATCGTCGCGCCGCCCATGCTGTAGTCGACCATGACGTAGACGACGCCGCCGTGCAGCACGCCGTGCGGGTTTAGCATCGCCGGCGTCACGTCCATGCTGTAGCGCGCGTGGCCGTCCGCTGTGCCGTCGTTGCGGATGTTCAGGTACTCGCCCAGTGGCCCGATGCTCGCGCCGGGCGCCCGCGCCCCCTCAACCGCCCGGTTCATCGACCCCGCCCAGTCCAGCAGCCGCTGCCGCTGCGCGTCGTCGAGCGCGTCGATCGCCGCCTCCAGCCGCGCGCGCACGTCTCCGTCCACCATCCCCCGAGCATACCCACGCGCGCGCGCTCGTACCATCGCCGGCGAGCCCCCCCATCGCACGCCGAGCACCTCTGCCCTCGCCCGTCGCCCTGCACCCCATCTGCCCCATTGCCCGCACACGCGAACAGGCGACCGCCATCTCCGGCGGTCGCCCGCTTCATGCTCCACCGATGGCAGGCGCTAGCGCGCCCGCGGGTGCGCCTTCTCGTACACCTGGCGCACGTGGTCGTTCGCCACCTGCGTATACACCTGCGTGGTCGAGATGTTGGCATGTCCCAGCATCTCCTGCACGCTCCGCAGCGGGGCGCCGCCCCGCAGCATGTGCGTGGCGAAGGAGTGCCGGAGCGTGTGCGGCGTCACGGCCGTCGTGATCCCGGCCTCTTTCGCGTATTGCTTCAGGATCAGCCAGAACCCCTGGCGCGTCAGCCGCTCGCCCCGCCGGTTCACGAACAGCGCGTCCTCCGGCTTGTTCCGGACGAGGGCCGGCCGCCCGTCGTTCAGGTACGCCGTCAGCGCCGCCGCGGCCTGCTCGTGGATCGGGATCGTCCGCTCCTTCGAACCCTTGCCCATGCAGCGGACGTACGGATGCGGCGGCGTCATGTTCACGTCGCCGACGTTGAGCGACACCAGCTCCGTCACGCGCAGGCCCGTCGCGTACAGCAGCTCGAGCATCGCGCGGTCGCGGCGCCCCTCCGGCGTGTTTCTCTTCAGCGGTTGCTCCAGCAACTCGTCGATCTCGTTCACGGATAGTGGTTTCGGCAACGAGCGGCCGACGCGCGGCGACTCCAGGCTCTCCGCCGGATTCGTGCGGATCGCGCCCTCCGCCTGAAGGTACTGGAAGAACGACTTGATCGCCGCGACTTTCCGCGCCACGGTCGCCTGCGCGTAGTTCTTGCGCCGCAGGCTCAGCACGTAGTCGACGATCAACTCGCGTTCGAGAGACTCCCACTCTCTCGGCTTGCCGTTGCCGCGTAGCCCCGTCAGGTATGCGTCGAACTGCTGCAGGTCGTTTCGGTATGCCGCGACAGTGTTGCCGGATGCTCCCTTCTCAACCGACATGAAGTTGAGAAAGTGCCCAATGTGATCATCCATTGTGCCCTCGCCACGGACTCAGGTTGTGTAAGAAGCGCCAGGGGGGTGGAAAGCAGGGCGATTGTAACACGTCGCCCCGTGCTGTAAAGCGGCTCTCTGTGTCATTTTGCCGACGGATCGATACGAGTTGGATATGGCCCCCAGATCGTCCGATTCGTACGAATTATTCTCCGCTCGCCCTATCCGAAGCGCGCCCGGCCGACTCTCCCCACGCCTCCTCCCCGATCAGCGGCACGAACCCGCACGGCCCCAGCCGCGTCAGCTCGATGCCGTGATCCGTCTTTCGGACGCGCACCAACTCCTGCGCGCGCAGCGGCCCGACCGGGATCACCATTCGCCCCGCCTTGGCGAGCTGGCCGAGCAGGCTCCGCGGCACGTGCGGCGCCCCGGCCGTCACGACGATCGCGTCGTACGGCGCGTCCTCCGGCCAGCCCATCTCGCGCACCGCCTGATGCACCGTCACGTTCTCGTACCCGAGATCAGCCAGCGTCTGCCGCGCCCGTTCCGTCAGCGGCGCGACGCGCTCCACCGTCACCACCTCGCGCACCAGCCGCGACAGCACGGCCGCCTGGTACCCGCACCCCGTCCCCACCTCCAGCACCCGGTCCTCCGGCCGCGGGCCGATCGCCTCCGTCATCATCGCCACCATCAGCGGTTGCGAGATCGTCTGCCCGTAGCCGATGGGCAGCGCGCTGTCTTCGTAGGCGTAGGGCGCCAGGTCCGGCGGCACGAACCGCTCGCGCGGCACCTCCGCCATCGCCGCCAGCACCCGCTCATCCTGGATGTGCGCTTGCAGGAGGTCCAGCATGCGCTCCCGCGCCCGCGCCAGCCGCTCGTCTCGCCCGCCCTCGCCGCGCGCCTCGCGAGTCACAGCGCCGCCTTCACCTTCTCGGCCAGCGCCGCCGTGAACCCTACCGTGGTGGCCACTTCCTCCACGCTCGCCTCACGGATCCCCCGCACGGACCCGAACTTCTTCAGCAGCGCCTTCTTCCGCTTCGGCCCCACGCCCGGGACCGTGTCCAACGCCGACTGGAACCCGGCCTTCTTCCGCACGCCCCGGTGGTACGTGATGGCGAAGCGGTGCGCCTCGTCCCGGATGCGCTGCACCAGGTACAGCGCCTGCGACGTCCGCGGCAGCACGACCGGCTCCGACACGTCTTGTACGTAGATCTCCTCGTGCTGCTTCGCCAGCCCCACGGCCGGGATGTCCTTCACCCCCATTTCCCGCATCACGTCCACCACCGCCGCGAGCTGCCCCTTCCCGCCGTCGATGATCACCAGGTCCGGCAGTGCCGCGAAGGACTCGTCGGTCCGACGGTCGCGGGCGGCGCGCCCGTCGCGACCCCGGCGCCCGTTCTCGCTCGCACCCTCCGCCTCGAACTCCGGCGCCTCCGCCCCGGTCTCAGCCAGCACACGTTCGCGCGCCCGCCGGAACCGCCGCCGCAGCACCTCGGCCATCGACGCGAAATCGTTCGCCCCCTCCACCGTCCTGATGCGGAACCGCCGGTACTCCTGCGGCCGGGGGTGGCCGTCCACGAACACCACCATCGAACCCACCGACGATGTCCCCTGGATGTTCGAGATGTCATAGCACTCGATGCGGCGGGGCGGCCCGGGCAGGTCCAGCGCCTGCTCCAGTTCGCTCAGCGCCGCGTTCGTCTTCCCCTTGTCCGCCAGCCACTTCACGCGCGCCATCTCCAGCGCCTCGGCGGCGTTCTTCTGCGCCATCTCGACCAGCCGGCGACGCTCGCCCCGCTGCGGCAGGTGCACCTCGACGCGGCTTCCCCGCCGCTCCGCCAGCCAGCTCTCGATCAGCTCCTGCTCGGCGAGCCGCACGGGCACGATCACCACCTTCGGCACGTACGTAGCGGACTCGTAGAACTGCTTGATGAAGCTGGCCATGACGTCGGCGTCCGTCTCGTCCCGGGTACCGGCCAGCGTGAAGTTGTCCAGCCCCACCGTCTTCGTCCCCCGGACGAAGAGCACCTGCACGACGCTCTCGTCATCGCCGCGGGCGAGCCCAAACACGTCCTCGTCCGCCGGTTTCGTCGAGGCGACCGTCTGCCGCTCCGTGACCCGCTCGATCGCCTGGAGCTGATCCCGGATGCGGGCCGCCTGCTCGAACTGCATCGCTTCCGACGCCTGACGCATCTGGCGCTTGAGCTGCCGCGTCACCTCGTCCGTCCGCCCCTCTAGGAAGAGGATCACCTGCCGGATGACCTCGTCGTACTCCTCCTTCGTGCAGTACGACGTGCAGGGGGCGATGCAGCGGTTGATGTAGTAGTCCAGGCACGGCCGGGGGTCGTTCCCCGTGATGGTCTTGGTGCACGACCGCCACGGAAACAGCTTGTTCACCAGGTCCAGCGTGCGCCGCACCGAGCCGGCGTTCGCGAAGGGCCCGAAGTAGCGGCCGCCGTCCTTCTCCACTCGGCGCGTTATGTAGATGCGCGGCCACGGGTCCGCCAGATCCACCTTCAGATACGGATAGTGCTTGTCGTCCTTCAGCCGCACGTTGAACAGCGGCTGGTGGCGCTTCACCAGCTCCGCCTCCAGGTGCAGCGCCTCCTGCTCCGTATGCGTCACCACGTACTCGAAGTCCGCGATGGACTCCGAGAGCAGGCGCGTCTTCCCCTCCATGCTGAGGGGAGACCCGAAGTACGACCGCACCCGGTTCCGCAGGTTGGCGGCCTTCCCCACGTAGATCACGTCGCCCGCGGCGTTCCGCATGATGTAGACGCCGGGGTCCGTGGGGACGCGCGAGAGCTGCTCGGCGAAGCGTGAAGCCGTCACATATGCATTCTAGCGATGGCCGCTCGCAGACATCGGCCGCCTGCCGGATGTGCATCGCCGCGAATGAAGGGGAGACGCCCATCGGGCGTCCCCCCTCTCCGTCCGGCCGGCGCGGGCCGGCGCCTCAGTTGCCGATCGGCGGCAGCAGCGGCTGACGCGGCGTGCCCCCGCCGCCTACGTTCGAGGAGCTGTTGTTCGTCACCACCTGCAGCCGGCTGAAGAGCGTCAGCAGCTCATCGCTTATGTCGTACAGGTAGTCCCCCGTCCCGTACTCCCCGTTCAGCGTCGCCGGCCGCCACCCGCTCACGTTCGGGTGCGTGTCCACCACATAGGCCCCGTAGTCCTGCAGCGCCTGGCAGATCCGCCGCCCCAGCGCCGACCCCGCCAGCGCGCTGCAGTTCTCGCTCGGCCCGATCGCCACCAGCGACCCCATCCGCAGGTCGCAGACCGGCCCGGAGTAGAAGTTGATGTTGCCGGACTGGTTCCAGCCCGCGTCCGCCCACATCGCCGGCCAGCGGTAGCCGCCGCCGCAGCCCGACAGCGTCGCCACCGGCAGCGTCACCTTCAGCGCGTGCCGGATCGGCTGGCTGCCCGTCACCTCCCACAGCCGCAGCGAGCCGCCGACGCCGGAGAGCCCGGAGCCGCCGTGCGCACCGACGCAGCCCACGCCGGAGCCGTAGATGCTGTGCGCGCAGCGGATGGCGCCCGCCGTCAGCGGGCCGGTGCCCGAGCAGCGGCTGGCGTACTGGAACTCGAGGACCGTCTGGCCGTCGGCGGCGAGCACGCCGCCGGAGCGGTTCGGCTGGTCGCCGTTGGGGCCGGGGACGAGGTAGCCGTCGGGGATCGGGTACTGCCCGACCGTGTCGCCGGCGGTGCTGCAGGAAGCCGGCCAGTCGCCGTTGTTGATGACGGCGCGCAGGGGGGCGCCGGTCGCCACGATCGGCATCTCGTCCTCGTGGTAGTAGCCGGACCAGTTGAAGCTGCCGAGGCCGGCGCTGGTGTACTGCGCCGCGGAGCCGATCGGCATGTTCCACGGCGAGGTCGACGAGAACGGCTGCAGCCGCTTGTCCCGCCCGCCGGACGTCTGCGTCGGCGTCGGCGCCGGGGTGGGCGTCCGGGTCGGCGTCGGCGTGTTCGTGCGCGTGGCCGTCGGCGTATTGGTGCGCGTCGGCGTCGGCGTGTTGGTCCGTGTTGGTGTAGCGGTGGCGGGCGCTTGCGTGGGTGTCGGTGTGTTCGTGCGCGTCGGCGTCGGCGTGGAGGTCGCGACGCCCGGCGTGCTGACGGCACCTGGCGTGCTGGTCGGCGTTGGCGTGCTGGTGAGCACCGGCGTGTTGGTCGATGTCGGTGCCGGGGTGTTGGTACGCGTGGGCGTCGCCCCCGGCCCGCCGCCGCGACCAATCTCGAGCGGCGCCGACTCCGCGAGGACCTGGCCACCGGACTGCGGGAGGACGCGGGCGACGACCGTGTGCTGCCCGTCTCCCAGCGTCCCCAGGTACGGCTCAACGCCGTCGTCGCCGAACAGGTAGTACGGGTTGACGTTCTCGGTGTGGAAGTCGCTGTTTCCGCTCACCACCCAGCGCACGCGGATGTCGCCGCTGAGGCCGTGGACGTCGGCGCGCACGTTGTAGGCGTCGCTCTCGACGTCCCCGACGACGGCGAGAGTGACGGTGATCGGTGCGACGTCATCGTCCGGGACGCCCACGGTCGGCGTCGCCGTCGCCGCAACACGGGTGTCCGGCGTCGGCGTGAGGGTAGCCGGAGCAGGTGTCGCCGTCGCCGTCGCCGTCGGCGATGCCGTCGGCGACGCGGTGGGCTTCACCGCCACGTGCGACGTCGGCGCGGCCTGAGGCGTGGCCGTCGGCAGCCGCAACTTCGGCGCGCGGGGGCCGCGCACACCCCGATCGGACGCCTGCCGCCGCACGACGCGCACCGAAGCGTCCGCCAGCAGGACGTTGTCCTGCCGTGCGCCGCCCGACCATGCGGCTCCGGCCGGATCCTCCGTGTCAGTCGCGATGGCCAGGCCGTCGTCACCCGGGTTGGCGATCTGTCCGGCACGGAGCGGCTGAGGCGCCGGCAGGGGCCTGGTGCGGGCGCGACGCTCGCCGGCCTGCAGCACGCTGGCGACCGGCGCTCGCTCTGGCGCCGGAGCGCTGATGTCTGCACCGCCCGGCGGCGCGTCGGCCACGAGCGAGCCATCGAACGGCGCGGCGGCGTCGCTCTTGCCCATCGTGCTGGAGACCAGCACGGAGAACAGCGTGATCGCCACCATGAGCCCGAGCGGCTGCCAGCGGACCTGGTGCAACCGCGCGGCGCGAATGAACTTGCTGATGCGTCCTTCGTCCACAGCAACCCCCCATCCATCCCGCTACGCGGCGGGCTGAACGCTGACCCCAAGCCCAGACTCGGACGGCACGGCGGTCTCTGAACCGCTCTCAGGGCCTGGATGAGAACCGTGTGGCTGCTGCTGAATCTGAAGAACCGGCCACGCTAGGCGCATGCAAGCGCTGGGCGACCGTACCACCACGGCGGTTCTCACGAGTCCATACTTGGCAGCCGCGGCTGCCGCCGGCATGGGGAAGAACCCTGACGCCGAAGCGGCGGTGGCGAGGAATCAGGGAATTGCCGCGGCGTGCATCGGGGAGTCCTTCGTTAACCCTGCGCGTGTCACGCGGCCTCTTGTCTTGGGGCGATCTGGTCGGCGGCGTGCGGCGTCCGCAGCTCGCCGCGCATCCAGAGGCGCTCGAGCGCGTCTACCACATTGGGACAGAACATCGACCCACGCATGCGGCGCACCTCCGCGACGGCGTCCGCCACGGACCACGCGCTCTTGTACGGCCTCTCCGTCGTGAGCGCATCCAGCGCATCCGCCACGGCGACGATGCGTGCGGCGAGCGGTATCTCCTCGCCGCGTAGCCCATCCGGGTAGCCACTGCCGTCCCAGCGCTCGTGGTGCCAGCGCACCACCGCCCGCTCGACCTCGAAGTTCGGAGAATCGCCGATGAGCCGGGCCCCGTGGACTGGATGGAGGCGTACAAGCTCCCACTCGTCGTCGGTCAGCCGGCCCGGGTTCATCAGCACGGAATCCGGTAGCCGCAGCTTGCCGAGGTCGTGCACCATGGAGGCACCGGCGATGGCCTGCGATTCCTCCTCTCCGCAGCCCAGCTCGCGTGCCAGCGCGTACGCGTAGTGCCGGATGCGGCGCAGGTGGCCGCCGGTGTTTGGGTCGCGCGCTTCGGCCGCGTCGGCAAGGAGCCGCAACGACTCGCGGCCGGCCTGTTCGAGCCTCTCCGACGACGCCTCGAGCTGCTCGCGCAGCAGGGCGACCTTGATGGCGGCGGCGAGGTGCTGCGCGACCGTGAGCATCTGCGCGACGCGCTCCTCGGTGAAGAACGACGGATGTTCGCTCGTCGCGCCCAGCACGCCGAGCGGTTCGCCGTCGAATTTGATCGGCACGACGGCCACCTCGGCGACGCCGCTGGCGGCGATGAGTTGCCTCTCCAGCTCTGGCAGGCGTCCGTCGTTCGCAACGTCGGTCGCGACAAACGGCGCGGCTTCGATGACACGCCGCGTAGACTCGCTCCCGGCCGTCGTCTCGCGGGCGCGTTGCCACTGCGCCTGGAACTCCGGCGTGGCCGATGACATGACGTTGTACCGGGAACCGTCTTTGCGCGAGTTGATGCCTTCTATTGTCACGTTTGCGGCGCCGAGGAAGCCTTCCACCAGCTTCACCACGTGCCGGAGACGCTCCGCCAGTGGCGCCTCACCAGCGAGCGCGTGCGCCAGCTCGACGTAGATGTCGCGCTCCCGTCCCGCGCGCACCGCGTCGACGCGCGCCCGCCCGTTGGCGACGATCGCCTGCAACAGTTCCGCCATGGCGATGACGACGGAAGCATCCGGCCGGTACGACGCCGTCGGCAGGCCCGCGAAGAGAAGCAGCCCCGGCTCGCCGTCTTCGCTCGGTATGGGCGTGTCGATCACCCAGGCCTCCGGCGGCAGGAGCCGGGCGATATCGGCGGTCGCCGGCTGCTCGCCCGCCGCCATGCACGCCTCCTCAATCGCCCGCTGCCCGGCAGACGCCACGACGATGGCCGGGTGGTGGCCCGCTTGCGGCACGGCGATCACGCATGCGACGAGCGAGAACTCCTCGCGCGCCGCCGCCGCGATCTCCTGCAACACCTGCGTGGCCGTGAGCTGCGGGCGCATCGCCCGCCCGGCGCGCACGAAGAGTCCGCGCGCCGCGCCCGCGGCGTTGGCCAGCGCCGCTGCCTTGCGACGGTGCTTCTCGCTGTACATGCGGCCGTCGGCCGCGGCGAACAGCGCCTGCGCGGAGTCGCCGTCCACCGGGAAGGTCGCGACGCCAAAGCTACCCAGCGTCACCATGCCCTGCCCGCCTCCGCCGCGGATGGTCTGCAGGCGTTCCTCTACGGCACGCGCGATCTCCACCGCTTGGGCGCGTGCGGCGCCGGGCAGCAGCAGCGCGAACTCATCGCCGCCCTGCCGGGCCGCGATGGCGCCGTCGCCGCCGCTGGTGGCGAACACCGCGGCGGCCTCGCGCAGCACCGCGTCACCGAACTGGTGACCGAACGAGTCGTTCAGCACCTTGAAGTGGTCGAGGTCGGCGACGATCAGGCTCACGCTCTCGCCGGCGGCGCGAGCGCGCGCCACGGCATCGTCGAGCGCGGCGTGGAACGAACCGGCGTTGAGCAGCCCCGTCAGCGAGTCACGCTCCGCCAGGTGGCGGAGCTTGTCCGATAGCGCCTTCACGTCGTCCAGGCTGCGCTCGACGATGCGCGCGTGTCCGAGGCGCGTGATCGTGGAGATGCTGATGAAGGCGATGAGGCCGGCAAGGACGGTCAGGTAGCCGGCGATGGCGCCCAGCGACGTAAGGTCGTCCCGGTTGATGGCGATGGTCGCCAGGCCGAGCAGGCCGGCGACGCCGACACCGGCCGCGCGCGAGACCCACACGAGCCGGTGGACGGCTCGGCGGGCTTCCTTCGAGAGAGCGCCTGCAGAAGTCACATATGACTATCGGCCGCGCACCTAGGGGCGATGATGCCCCCTCACAGATTCGCTTGCGAAGGAAATCAACGCCCCCGTCAGCTCCTCGGTCCCCGGCCACCAGCCGTGATCGACACCGGGGATCACGACGGTCCTCGCGCCTGCGGCGGCCAGCGCCTCGAGGCTCTCAGGCGGGGCGATCGAGTCGCCCGAGCCGGTGACCGCCAGGACCGGCAGGCCCGCCGCAATCTGGGCGTAGCCGCCGCCACGCGGGGGCGAGACAAGCGCCAGGGCTGCTGGCGTTATGTCGGCTGCAGCCGACGCCGCCACCATGGCGCCAAAGGAATACCCGGCGAGGATGAGGGGGTGTCCGCCAGTCGCGCCCCGCAGGTACGCCGCGGCGGCGCGGGCGTCCGCGGCCTCGCCCTTGCCCCCGTCGAAGGCACCACGGCTGCCGCCCGTGCCCCGGAAGTTGAATCGCAGCGTCGAGGCGCCAGCGGCGGCGAACGTCGCACACACCGCGGCCACCACGTGATTGTCCATGTCGCCGCCGTACTGCGGATGCGGATGCAGCATGAGGAGCGAGAGCGGCCGCTCGCCGCGCGCGAGCATGCCCTCGAGCACCAGGCCGTCGCTTTCGAACGTGACGCGCTCTTCCTTCGCCATCGGTAACTCCTGTGCTGATTCACGCCGGCATCACAAGGACGACGCGGGGCAGTCCGGCTAGATCATCATGCACCGATACGGCAGCCTCAGGGAATGCCGCGCGCGCCACCTGAGCCACGTGGCCGGCCTGCCCGTCGCCGACCTCCGCTGCGAGCACGCCACCCGGCGCAAGCACCGCCGGCGCCTCGGCCAGCAGTGCGTCGATCGCCTCCGTGCCGTGGGCGCCGCCGACGAGCGCCTCGCGTGGCTCGTGGTCGCGGATCTCGGGCGGCAGCGCCCGCCAGTCGTCCTCCGGGATGTACGGCAGGTTGGCGACGATGACGTCGGCGCGGCGCAGGCCACGCAGCAGCGTCGTCCGCACGAACTCGACGCGGGCCCCGGCGCGGCGCGCGTTCGCCCGCGCGAGCCGCAACGCATCGGGCGACGTATCGGTGCCGATCAGGCGCGCGCCGGGTGCGTTCGCGGCGATGGCGATGGCGACGGCGCCCGATCCGCTGCCGACATCGGCGACGGTGAGGGGCGATCGCCGGCGGCGCGTCGCGTCCAGCGCGATCCCGACCAGCATCTCCGTCTCCGGGCGCGGGATGAGGGCGGCGGGCGTGCAGGCGAACTCGATGCCGTAGAACTCGCGCCGCCCAACGATGTACGCCGTCGGTTCGTGGGCGAGCCGCCGCGCGAGCAGCGCTTCGAACGCGGCTGCCGCCCCGCCGTCGATGCGTTCGTTCAGCAGCGCGAGCAGGTGCGCGCGGCCGACGCGCAGCGCCTCGGCGAGCAGCACCTCCGCGTCGAGGCGCGCGCCATCGATGCCGGCGGCCTCCAGCTCGGCCGCGGCGCGATGCAGCACATCGCCGACCGTCGGCATCAGTGCCTCGGAGGCGTGGGCGGCAGGCCGGCGAGGGCGAGGATCGCCTCGCGGATCTCCTTTGGCTCGGGGAAGCCGCCGCGCTCCTTGTAGTCCCAGACCACCTGGCCGCCGTAGCGCACGGTGAAGGCGCCGCCCGACGACGGCACGAGCGCGATCTCGCTCGCGAGGTCGGGGCGCTGGTCGTACAGCTCGCGGGCGAGCCAGAAGGCGCGGCCGTGGAACTTGCAGACCTGGCAGAACTCGATCTCCAGCCGCTGCGGTTCGCTCATGACGTCAGCCCGCCGCCTCCACCGCTTCCTCGAGCTGCTTCGCCTCCGCGTCGGCCGCGACAGCGTCGATGACGTCGTCGATCTCGCCGTCGAGGATGCGGGGCAGGTTGTGCACGGTCAGCCCGATGCGGTGGTCTGTGAGGCGGTCCTGGGGGAAGTTGTACGTGCGGATCTTCTCGGAGCGCTCGCCCGTGCCCACCTGCTGCTTGCGCGCGCCGGCGATCTCGCGCATCTGCGCCTGCATCTTCTGGTCCAGCAGGCGGGCGCGGAGGACGGCCATGGCCTTGGTGCGGTTCTTGAGCTGCGAGCGCTCGTCCTGGCAGACGACGACGATACCTGTCGGCAGGTGCGTCAGGCGGACGGCGGTCGCCACCTTGTTGACGTTTTGCCCGCCGGCGCCACCGGAGTGAAAGATGTCGACGCGCAGCTCCGACTCGTTGATGTCGATCTCGACCTCTTCGGCCTCGGGCAGCACGGCGACGGTCGCCGTCGACGTGTGGATGCGGCCCTGCGCCTCGGTGGCAGGGACGCGCTGGACGCGGTGGACGCCGCTCTCGTACTTCAGGCGGGAGTAGGCGCCCTGTCCGTGCACCTCGAAGATCACTTCCTTCATGCCGCCGATGCCGCTCTCGCTGGCGGACAGCACCTCGACGGACCACTTGTGGCGGTCGGCGTAGCGCGTGTACATGCGGTACAGCTCGGCGGCGAAGAGCGCGGCCTCGTCGCCGCCGGTGCCAGCGCGGATCTCGACGATGACGTCGCGGTCGTCGCGCGGGTCCTTGGGCCGGAGGGCGCGCTTGAGCTGCTCCTCGAGGTCGCGGTGGCGGGCGGAGAGCCGCTCGGCCTCCTCGCGCGCCATGGCGGCGATCTCGTGGTCGGCGTCGCCGGTCATCGAGCGCGCTTCCGCGAGCGCCCGCTCGTTCTCGCGGTACTGGCGGTACAGCTCGACGATGGGCTCGATCTGCGCGCGCTCCCGGGCGAGCGCCTGGAGCTTCTCGTAGTCGCCGGCGACGTCAGGCGACGCCATCTCGCTGGTGATGTCGTCGAACCGGCGGGTGATCGCTTCGAGACGGTCAAACATGGCTACACGCGGAAACCCCCTGCGCTGAGGGGGTTTCGTCCTCGCTTCATCTTAGCACCGGGCGCGCCGAAGTCAGCGCGGGCGTGCGTTGCCCCGGCCGCGCAGCTCCTGGTACAGGTCGGCGTAGATGCCGGGGTCGCTGCCGTCGATCACCGTCGCGCCGCAGACCTTCGCGTAGTAGTCGGCCGGGCCGACCCCGCCGATGATGGCGTAGGCGTACCCCATCTCCCGCATCGATTCGAGGCAGCGGAAGAGCAGCACGGCGCCGGCGCCAGAGCCGCGCACGTCTTCGCGCACGCCGGTGGGGCCGAAGAAGCCGCGGCGCGTGCACTCATACGCGGCGAAGCCGACGATCTCGCCGTCACGCACGGCGACGAAGCAGGTGATGGGGTGGCCCGAGAACGCCAGCTCCGACTCCCCCGCCCAGTTATCGCCGAAGTGCTCGCGGATGAAGGAGCGCAGTGGATAGCGGTCCCAGGCGTCGGCGCGGCGCACGCGGATGCCAAGCGATGCGGCGCGCGCCTCCCACGACGACGCGGAGGGCAGGGCGTAGAGTCGAACGAGCATGTCC
>DATMAH010000024.1:0-8396 GCA_035583735.1 Dehalococcoidia bacterium | reverse complement strand
CACCAAACACCAGACACCAAACACCAGACACCAAACACCAGTCACCAGACACCACGCACCACGCACCACCCACCAAACACCGCCCACCACGCACCACCCACCACGCACGCAGGAGGCTACTGATGGCGGACGACGACTTCTTCCTGGACCTGCTGCGGCGGCGGATGCGGGTGATGAACTCGCTGTGGGAGCGGGCGGTGTCGGACATGACGCTGGAGCAGGTGAACCACCACGAGCGCGACGGCGTGCTGCCGATCGCGTTCAGCCTGATGCATTACATGCGCTCGCAAGACCAGTCGGTCAGCGTGATCTTCCTGGGACAGCCGCCGCTGTGGGCGACGGGCGGCTGGGCGGAGAAGATCGGCGTGTCGGCGGACTTCCTGGGCCGGGAGGAGCGCGTCGAGGTGATGCAGAAGCTGCGATTCAAGGACTTCGACGCGTACCGCGCGTACCAGTCGGAGGTGATCGCGCAGACGGACCGCGTGCTGGACGGCCTGACGGTCGAGCGGCTGCAGGAGGTGTTCCTGCCGCAGGTGCCGGAGAACTTCAGGCAGACCTTCATGTCGATGGTGGTGGGCGAGGGGCCGGTGCACCGGGCGGAGGTCCTCGAGTGCTTCGTGTACCAGCACGGGCTGCGGCACATGGGGGAGATCGAGCATGCGCGGGCGCTGGTCGGCCTGGGCGGCATGACGAGCTGAGCGCCGGGGGGTTGGTCGTTCGTCGTCGGTCGTCCGGGCACGGCGTCGCGGGCCAGCGGCGCCCGGTCTCGGGCGAGGCCCAGCGCAGGCCGTTCCAGGTTCGCGCCGGGTTCGCGGCAGAGCGCCGGGGCGGGGGTATTGACAATGGGCACCTAGGTGCCCATAATCTGCGGCATGCGGCGCAAACCCGGCACGCTGATTCCGATCGAGATCGCGATCCTGTCGGCCGCGTTGGCTCTCCTCAATCGCGGTGAGGAGGAGTTCCACGGCTACCAGCTCGCCCGCGAGATCAAGACGGCGAACAGCGACCGGTTTCGCATGGCTGCGGGGACGCTGTACAAGGCGCTGAACCGGATGGAGCAGTCCGGGCTCCTCAGCAGCCGCTGGGAGGATCCCTCGTCACCGGACGTCGAGGGGCGTCCTCCCCGGCGGCTGTACCGGCTGACGGCGGACGGCGAGGCGGCGTACAAGGAGAGCACGCGCGTCGCAACCGACCCGTCGCTGCAAGCGGGGTGGCAACCGTTATGAGCGCCATGGTGTTGCTCGCGAGCCGCTTACCCCGCCTCTGGGTGCGCGTGTACACGCTGGGACTCGACCGGGCAGCGCGCGCAGAGCGATGCCGCGAGATCGACAGCGACACGTACGAGCACATCCACGACGACTCGCTCGGCGCACGCCTCGCCGTGCTGGACGTGATCCAGTCGCTCGTCCTGGGGATGCCGGATGACCTCCGGTGGCGAGCGCACCACATCTCGCCGACGGGGAACCTTGTGCAGTCCGCCCTAGCGGCGGCGCCCGTAACCGCACTTGCGGCAGGCATCACGCTGCATACGACGGGCAACGCGATCGTCACCGCGGTCGCGGCAGTATGCGTTGAATTGATCGTACTGGCGGCGCTGCTGGCGCTGTCGTACATGGAGGCGACGATGAGAACGACTGACGATGCCGGAGCGGAGTCCCGGCGAACACCTGAGACCTGGCTGACCGCGCTCTCGCTCCTGGCATTCCCGGCGCTGCTGCTGGCGGCGCAAACGATCATTCCGTTCGCCGACGGCGATGACCCGATCGGTGACAAAGCCGAGCTGACGTCGCGCGCGGCGGAGCACACGACGCGGTGGGTGGCCGGATACGGCGTGCTCGCGATCGCCGTGCTCACGGCCGCCTTCGGTGTCGTCTCGCTGGCGGCGATGCTGCGGCGGCGAGGAGCCGTGAAGCTGGGGATGCTGGCCCCGCTGCTGGTGCTGGCGGGCAGCCTGGGCGTCCTGCTGGGCATCGGCGTCTACGGCTTCGCCGTGGCGCAGGCTATCGACGCCGGGCTCGATGCCGAGCGGCTGATCGAAGGGAAGGGAGAGATCGGCACCGTCGTGTGGTGGCTCGGTTCGATCACCTTTGCCGTTGGGCTGTTGCTCGTCGGCACAGCGACATGGCAGGCGCGCCTGTTCAGCGGCTGGATGCAGGGGGCCGTCCCGGCCGCCTTCGCGCTCGAGGCGCTCGCCATCGGGCTCCTCCCGGGGCTGGGAGGGGCGGCATGGTCGACGCTGCCGGCGCCGATCATCGGCTTCGTCGCGTTCGGGCTGGTGGCGTGGCGGCTCGTGCGCACACCGGCGGCCGAGAGCCAGCCGGTCGGGTCGCCAGCGGCGAGCTTCGCCAACGGCTGACGCGACGTGGCGTCTCGATAGCCCGCGGGAGGGGCGCTCGTGCCGGGCGCCCCTCCTGCCGCGTCGTCTGTCCGTGCAGCGGTAGCCCACGAACCAGCCGTCCGGTACAAACTACTATCCACGGGTACGGTTGACGGGAGCGGCGCATGACATTGGTCGAATTCATCCAGGCCGAGCTGACGCGGCTGCACGCGATGCTGGAGCGGAGCGTGCGCGACCTGAGACCAGAACAGTGGTACGCGATCCCCGGCGGCAACCCGGCGGCCAATCACATCGCGTTCGAGATGTGGCACTACGCGCGGACGGAGGACAATATCGTCCGGTTCATCCTGCAGGACCGGCGGCCGACGGTGTGGATGGAGGGGAAGTGGGCGGAGAGGCTGGGGCTGCCGCCGGTGGCGCAGGGCACCGGCATGCCGGCGGAGGAGGCGCAGGCGATGCGCATCGCCGACCTGGAGGCGTTCGCGGAGTACCGCAAGCAGGTGTGGGCCAGCACCGACGAGTGGCTGTCCAACCCGGACGCCTCGACGTTCGACACGGTGATCACGGTGAAGCCGCTGGGCGAGATGCCGAAGATCCGCGCGCTGGGGCAGGTGTGCATGACGCACGGCTTCACGCACTTCGGCGAGATCGAGCTGATGCGGACGCTGCTGGGGTTGAGGCCGGCGATCGGGGTATGAGGGGGCGACGGAGAGCAGACAGCGGACAACAGACAGCGGACAGCGGACAGCAAACAGCGGACAGCAAACAGCGGACAGCAAACAGCAGACAAGGCAGAGGGAGCGTACGGGGTGGGGCGCCGTTAACGGCGCCTTAATTTGCGTGCGTTAGGCTTTCGGTATGAACGAGCGAGAGCGCAACGCGGCGGAGACACGGGCAGCCGACCCCCATGAGATGGCCGAGTCGGCGAACGAGGCGGTCGAGGAGGCGGCGGTCGAGCGCGCGGCGCGGCAACGCATCCCGTCCGCGTTCGACCTGGCGTTCCTGTCCGGGGCGGAGCAGGTTACGGAACTGCTGCTGGTGCGGCACGGCCAGCAGGCGCTGAACGACAGCATGTCGGTCGGCGAGTTCACGGACCCGCCGCTGAGCGAGCTGGGCGAGCAGCAGGCGCGGCTCGTCGGCATGCGGCTCTCGACGGAGCGCATCGACGCGGTGTACGCGAGCCCGATGAAGCGGGCGCTGGAGACGGGCCGCGAGATCGCGCGGCACCACGGGCTCGACGTGACGGTGCTGGACGACATCAAGGAAGTCGGCATCTTCCGCGACGTGCCGCCGGACAAGACGCCGCTGGACTACGTGGGGCGGCTGGTGCTGCTGGGCACACGGCGCCGGATGGTGGCCGAGAAGTCGTGGGACGTGTACCCGCTCTCGGAGACGAGCGCGGAGTTCCGGCGGCGCGTGATCAACGCGATCGAGGGCATCATCGCGACGCATCCGAACCAGCGCGTCGTCGTCGCATGCCACGGCGGCGTGATCAATGCCTACGTCGGCCACGTCATCGGCTCGCGGTACGACATGTTTTTCCGGCCGGCGCACACGTCGATCAACGTCGTGGCGGCCGGCGACGAGCAGCGGGCGCTGTACCGGCTGAACGACTACGCCCACCTGGAGACGGCGGAGGGGCGATTCACGAGCGTGTAGGCGTGGGGAGTGGCCGTCGGGTGGATGGTCGTTGGGTGTCGTCGCGCCCATCGGGATGATGGAATCGCAGGGACGGAGCTGAGGCTCCGTCCTTCGTCGTCTGGCCGCCGACGTGCGGGGTGGCGTGTGGGCTGCCGCGCACGCGAGCGACGCGATCGGTCTGGGTGGAGTTGGCGCGGGGTCATGCGCCGTCGCCGTCGAGGGTGGTGCCGGGGAGGGGGGTGGCGGCGGCGGACCAGGGCCACGATTCGGGTGTCGCTGCGTAGTCGCCGGGGCGCGCGCGGACGATGGCGTCGGCGATGCGGGCGGCGCGGACGTTGGCGCGCACGTCGTGGACGCGGACGATATCGGCGCCCCGGGCGATGGCGAGCGCGGTGACGGCGGCCGTCGCTTCGTCGCGCTGGTCCGGTGGGAGGCCGGTGACGCTGCCGATGAAGTGCTTGCGCGAAGCGGCAACGAGCACCGGCAGCCCGAGCGCGCGAAACTCGCCGAGACGGCGCAGCACTTCGAGATCTTCGTCGTGGGACTTGCCGAAGGCGATGCCCGGGTCGACGATCAGCGACTCGCGGACGACGCCTGCGGCCTCGGCCGTGCGCGCGGCATCTTCGAGGACACGCAGGTGCTCGCCGATGAGGTCGCCGTACTGCGGGGGCGACGCGGGGCGCACCTTCGGGCGCTCGTACGTGTAGTTGAGGACGAGGGCGGCGCCGTAGCGTGCGGCGACCTCCGCCGTGCCGGTCCCGAGCTTGAAGCCGCCGATGTCGTTGATGATGCTCGCGCCTGCCCGGACGGCGGCGTCGGCGACGGACGGCTTGTACGTGTCGGCGGAGACGATGGCGCCGGTCTCGGCGATGACGCGGGCGACGGCGCGGGCGAGCACGTCGGCCTCCTGCGCCTCGTGGCGGACGGGGACGTCGGCGCGCGCGCTCTCGGCGCCGATGTCGACGATGTCGGCGCCTTCGGCCGTGGCGGCGACGGCGCGGCGGACGGCGCGGCCGATATCGTCGCCGACGCCGTCGCCGGAGAACGAGTCGCCGGTGAGGTTGACGATGGCCATGACGTAGGTACGGCGGCCGAGCGGGAGGATGTGGCCGCGGGCCCGCAGAATACGCCCGCTCGTCGCGGCGCTCACGTCAGTCCCACAGGTTGAGCGCCTGCCGCATGACGCGCTCGAAGTCCTCGTCGGACATCTGCTTGTGCATCGGGGCGATCGCCTCCGCGTCCTTGCCGGCGAGGTAGCGGCGGCGCGGCTGCTCGTCGGTGGCCGCCTGCACGATGACGTCGGCGACGGCCTGGGGGTCGGCGCGGTTGCCGGAACCGGCGCTGCCGGACATGGCGGCGTGGAACTTCTGCTCGAGATCGGCGTAGGGCGAGCGGGCGGGGTCGCGCCGCAGGGGGATGTAGTTCTGGTCGATGGCGGTGGCGAAGAAGCCGGGCTCGACGACGCACACGTGGACGCCGAACGGGTGCAGCTCGTAGTAGAGGCCGTCGGTGATCGCTTCGACGGCGTGCTTGGTGGCGGAGTAGATGGCGCGGAACGGCGTGGAGACGACGCCGGCGAGGGAGCCGATGTTCACGATGCGTCCGCTGCGCTGCGCGCGCATGTGCGGCAGGACCTCGCGCGTGACGCGGATGAGGCCGAAGACGTTGGTGTCGAACAGGCGGAGGATCTCGTCGTCGCGCCATTCCTCGACGGGCGCGAGGCCACCGACACCGGCGTTGTTGACGAGCACGTCGATACGGCCGGCGCGCTCGATGACGGAGGCGACGGCCGCCGCAATGGAGGGCGGGTCGGTGACATCGAGCTGCAGCACGTCGACCGACACACCCGCCTCGGCGCAGGCCTGGCGCAGGGCCGCGTCCCTGGCGGGATTGCGCATGGTGGCGAACACCTGCGCGCCCTGTTTCGCGAGCGAGACGGCGCTGAGCAGCCCGAAGCCGCTGCTGCAGCCGGTGATCAGCACGACGGGCATGCGCTAGTCCTCCGGCTGGTACTCGGCAAGCGAACGCAGCGACTCGTCGTCGATATCGATGCGCACGATGTCGGCGACGACTTCGACGATGTAGCGGACGGGCAACACGACCTCCTTCGAAAAGAGGAACCCGCGGCGGATCACCAGGTCCACGACCTTGCCGGTGTCCTCATCGAACAGCACGCGCTCGACCTCGCCGACTTTCTGGTGCGGCTTGAGGCGCCAGACGGGGGAATCAGCCCTGATCTCGACTTCGTCGGGGGCCTTCGCCTTCACCTCGGTGATGAACATGGGGCCGGGCTCGCCGGGGATGGACTTCGCGATGCGCTCGACGTCCGAGAGGCCGGCGCGGCCGGGTTCGAGGTCGCGGACGGGGTGGAAGCGCTCCTCGATGTAGTCGACCGAGTGGTCGCGGAACTCGTCGGCGGACATGGTGAGGCGGACGGCATGCGAATCGGCGGCGTCGACGGCGGCCAGCGGGACGACGCGGTCGTGCGAGAGGCCCCAGCCGCCCTCCCAGAGCGGCTGGCCGCTGCGGAGGATGCCGGTATCGATGACGACGTGCGTGAGGCGGTAGGTGCCCTGCTGGACGACGAAGCGGCTGAGGGTGCCCAGCTTGTGGCCGTCGCGGCTGCGGACGTCGACGCCCGTGCGGAGGTCTTCGAGCTGCATGGTTCATCGTAGCCGAACGGGGGTTGAGGGACAGTCAACAGAAGCGAGGCGGCGCAGGGGAATCCCCTAAGTTTCACGTGGGGTGGGCGCCGGCACGCGGCGCGATACCGGCGGGGGCAGCGGTCCGGCCGATACTTTCCAGAGGTATTCGCATGTCGCTAGCGATTCGCCGCCAGGCGGGGCGCGGGCACCTGACGCTCGTGGCGCCGCCGGCCGTCGCGCCGCCAGGGCCGGACACCGACCTGCCGCTGAGCTGGACGTGGTTCGCGCTGGGCGCCGCGGCGCTGTTCGGCGTGCTGATACGGGCGACGTTCGTGCTCGCCGGCGACTTTCCGCTGAACGACGGCGGCATGTTCTACCAGATGGCGCTGGACGTGCGGGACGCGGGGTACGCCCTGCCGGAGACGACGGGCTACAACGGGCTGGACGTCGCGTACGCGTACCCGCCGCTGGGGTTCTACGCGGCGGCGCTCTTCGGCGACCTGACGCCGTTCAGCACGCTCGACGCGTTTCGCGCGCTGCCGCTGCTGGCGAGCGCGCTGACGATCGGCGCGTTCGTGGCGGTTGCGCGGACGCTGCTGCCGACGCGCACGGCGCTGGCGGCGGCCGCATTCGCCTTCGCGCTCAATCCGCGCAGCTTCGAGTGGATGATCATGGGCGGCGGCATCACGCGCTCGTTCGGGTTCCTGTTCGCCCTGCTGGCGATCGGGGCGGCGGCGCAGGCGTGCCGGGCGCCGAACTGGCGGTGCATCGCCCCGCTGGCGGCGCTGGGGGCCCTGGCGGCGCTGAGCCACCTGGAGATGGCGTGGTTCATGACGTTCAGCATCGCGCTGGTGTTCCTCTTCGCGGAGCGGCGGCGTCAGGCGTTCGTGCGGGGTGCGGCGGCGGGGGCGATGGCGGTGGCGCTCTGCGCGCCGTGGTGGGGCGCCGTGCTGGCGCGCCACGGTCTCGACCCGTTCGTCTCGGCAGCGACGAGTTCCGGCCCGAGCCGCGTGAGCCCGATCGTGCAGTTCCTGGCGTTCAACCCGACCGATGAGCCGCTGTTCCCGCTGATCGCGGCGCTGGCTGTACTCGGCGCGGCCGTGGCGATCGCCCGGCGCGAGTATCTGCTGCCGGTCTGGGTGGTGGCGTGCGCCTTCCTTGACCCGCGCGCGTTCGGGACGGTGGCGGCGGCGCCGATGGCGCTGCTCGCGGGGTCAGCGTTCGCGACGATCGTCGTGCCGGTGCTGCGCGGAGGCGGCGATGGACGCCGGTCGCTGGCGGTACCGGTGACAGTGGCGAGCGTGTGCGTCGCGTACGCGATGCTGGGGAGCCTGGTGGCGGGTGCGCGCTACCTGGTGCCACTGGACGGCGGAGAGCGCGCGGCGATGACGTGGATCGAGGCGAACACGCCGGCGGATGCGCGGCTGCTGGTCGTGACGGGGACGCAGTGGGAGGTGGACCGGATGTCGGAGTGGGCGCCGGTGCTTGCCGGGCGGGTGAGCGCCGGCACGGTGCAGGGGATGGAGTGGCTGGGTGGCGAGGCGTTCGCCGACCGCATCGACGCGTACGACGAGCTGCAGCTCTGTGCCTTCGCGACATCGGCGTGCATCGGCGAGTGGGGGGCGCGGCACGGGCAGACCTTCGATTACGTGCTGCTGCCGCGCGTGCGCCCGGCGGCGCAGTCGTCGGTGCTTCCCGACGACGAGTGTTGCCCCGGACTGCGGCCGTCGCTGGCGGCGGACGACGGCTACCGGCTGGTGTTCGACAACGAG
>DATMAH010000023.1:0-3294 GCA_035583735.1 Dehalococcoidia bacterium | reverse complement strand
ACCGTCGTCATCGACGTCCAGGGCGAAGACCTCGTCATGGAGAAGAAGGCGCCGGAGCCGGCCCTGGCGTAACCACCACGGGAAACACGAAACAGCAAGGGCCCTCGCCGCTTGGCGAGGGCGCTTCGCTTACGTGCGGTTAACCCCCGCGCCCTCCGCGACGTTCTACTCCCACCTGGAGGTGCGCCGTGATCCGCGTTCTCGTCGCCATCGCCGTCTGCGCCGCGATGCTCCCGGCCGGCATGGCGGCGCAGAGCCCCACCGCGGATCCCACCGAGACGCCCACACCCGCGGTCACCGGCGCGGTCACGCCGCTCCCGTCACTCACGCCGGCGGCTCCACCCCCGCCCGCGCCCGTGACGCCCGCTGGCACACCAGGCGTCGTGCCCAACCCCCGCGTCATCGCCCGCCTGCCTGTCCCGCCCGGCACCGCCGTCACGTTCGACATCCTCTCCGAGTCCGGCACCATCGTCGTCTGCGCCACCACTACCACCGTCGCCACGGACGACCCCGCGCTGTCGCTCGTCGACGCCGTCCTCCCCGACGCATGCGCCGCCGGCATCGTGCGCTGCCCGCTCGATGCCCCCGTCGGCCCCTGCGTCCGCCTCACGGCCAGGCTCGGCGACGACCCTTTCTCGGAGCTCACCGGCTTCGTGCCCGGCTCCACCTTCGACCTCGGCACGCTTGCCCCGTTCGTCCCGCAGCCCATCGCGCCGCCCGACGCCGGCTCCCGCACCCACCATGCATCGCCACACTCCGGCACGCTCGGCGCCGCGGCGATCGCGCTCGCTGTCGCGGCCACCGGCCTCACTGCTATCTCGCGCGGTTTGCGCAGGTCGCGAGTAGGGTAATTCGCGCCGCCATCGGCTAGAGTGGCGCGCACAAGAGGAACGCCGATGCGAACCCGCGGACGGCCGCGACACCCGGAGACCCTCACCCCCAGGCAGCAGGAGGTGCTCGCCCTCCTCCGCCGCGGCCTCACCAACGACCAGATCGCCGCCGAGCTGCGCATCAGTGTCGACGGCGCCAAGTACCACGTCGCCGAAGTCCTCCGCCGCCTGGGCGTCCGCGACCGCTACGAGGCCGCCCTCGTCGAGCCCGGCGCCGGACGCCGCCCCTGGCACCGCGCCATCGCAGCCCTTCCCTTCGCCCCGAAGCTCAAGCTCCAGCCCGCCGCCTACGCCGCCAGCATCCTCACCCTCGGCGCCGCCGCAGCGGCCGTTATCCTCCTCGCTCTCGGCATCGTCCGCTCGAACGGCGCCGGTGCGATCGATTCCGAGATCGCCGAAGGTCTCGCCTCCGGCCGCCTCGTCGCCTATCGCGTCCTCACCGACGACACGGTCCGGTACGAAGACGCCGACCAGACGTACCGCTGGCGCATCGGCGTCTACGACACTGAGGCGCGCGCGACCATCGGCTCGTTCGAGGTCGGCACGCCCGACGACCGCCCGTATCACGCCATCATTGCCGGTGGCCGCATCGTCGTCGGTTTCAACCGCAGGCTCGTCAGCCACCGCATCGACGGCACCGGCGAACGCACGCTGCTGTCATGGGACGCCGGCTCTCTCCTCACGCTGGGTGCCTCGCCTGACGGCAGGACTCTCGCCGTCGCCCGCACCACCAGCGACACCCCTTGTCCCCCGGAGATCATCTGCGGGCGCACGTTTGGCGATATTACGGAGCTCCTCTGGGTGGATGCGCAATCGGGCGCGGTCACCCGGAGCGTCTCCCCCGTCAGCGGCGTCATCGACGAGTTCTGGATGTTCCTCACCGGCATTACTTGGCTTGACGACGGCTCTGGCTTCGCCTTTGTCGGCAGCCCACAGTCTGAGCAGCCCGCGATGTACGGCATCATCTACAACGATGGCAGCGTCGTCGTGAGCGATGTCCGCGACTACAGCGACCCATCGCCGAATGGCCGGTACGTGCCCACGTACGAGCGCGGCGAGTGCGCCGAACTCGGGCTCCGCCGGCACGGCATCCGTATTGAGGAGATCGCCACAGGCCGCACCCTCGCGGCCGTCGCCGACGACTACCGGGTGTTCCACCCTCACGAATGGTCGCCGGATTCCGCCCAGCTCCTCTACACCACGCTCCCGTACCCGGGAGGGCCCGCCGACACGGGCTGCAACTGGTCCGGCGACGACCGCACCTGGTCGATCCTCCACATCGATGGCACGGTCGAAGAAGACGTCGACCCCTTCGCCGTCCGCCAGCGGTGGCACGACGGACGCGCACCCGAGTTCATCTGCGCCGATGGTCTGCCCACGATGGACTACTACTGCTACATCGGCGGCGGCTCCGCACAAGAGCCCATCCGCCTCCAGATCGCCGGCGTGACCGTCGCCGAGGGCGAGGGCCTCCGCGTCCTCGGCCCCTCCCAGCCACGCTACTGACGTCGCCCGCGCCACGCCCGCCGGCGCGATATGATCCCCACAACAACCCCATCAGCGTCACACCACGGGAGGGTGCCATGGCGGTTCGCGGTTACGTCCTCATCGAAGCGGAAGTCGGCAAGGCCAAGGCCGTCGGCGAGGCCATCGGCAAGATGTCCCACGGCGACGCCCGCGTCCTCGCCGTCGATACGGTCACCGGCCCGTTCGACGTCATCGTCCAGCTCGAAGCCGACGACCTCGACCGTCTCGGCAACGCCATCACCGAGGGCATCCAGCGCGCCGACGGCGTGCAGCGCACCACCACCTGCCTCGCCGTCAAGCTCGGCTGACGCGCGTCGTGTGTCGTGTGGGATGTGTCGTGTGGGATTCCCCGACTCACATACGTGCGTCGCTACCGTTGGGGATGTGCCGTGAGGGTAGCCCCGGCGGATCCCCGCCTGGGCAACGGCTCCCGCAACCCATGACCGACGACACACGACACACGACACACCACCCATTACTCCTGCAGCAGAAACGTCAGGTCGCCGTTCTGGTACGCGATGAGCCGCCGGCCGGCGTCCGTCGAGAACCAGGCGCGCTGCTCGCTCCCCTCGCCCTCGATCGTCATGCGCCAGGCCTCCATCGCCCCCGCCGGCGTGTCATCGACGATGCCGTCGACCGTGATCGTCACCTGCTGGATGTCGCGCACCGCCGTCAGCACGGCGTTGTAGCGCGCCTCGTAGTCCTCCGCGAAGTCGATCGCCCGCCAGATGAAGAGCGATGTGTCGTTCTCGTACGAGTGCTCCGGCACGCACAGCGGGTTGCGGCGCGTGCTGTCCGGCTCATCGCTGTCCGGCGGGCTGTATACCCGCTGCTCGATGCGCGCGACGACCCCGGCGTCGCACTCGCCCTCCGGCAC
>DATMAH010000022.1:0-5009 GCA_035583735.1 Dehalococcoidia bacterium | reverse complement strand
CGCGTCGTCGCCATCATGCCGCACGGCTCGCACGCGTCGGTGGTGTCCGTCGCCAGCCGCCAGACGTGGCTCATCCCGGACGACCTGGGCATCGAGGAAGCGGCGACCATCCCGGTCCCCTTCGGCACCGCCGACGACTGCCTCTTCGAGTTCGGCCACCTGCGGGCCGGCGAAACGGTGCTGGTGCAGGCCGGCGCCAGCGGCGTCGGCCTGGCGACGGTGCAGCTCGCGAAGCGAGCCGGCGCCACCGTCATCGCCACCGCCGGCAGCGACGTGAAGCTGGAGCGTCTGCGCGCGTTCGGCATGGACCACGGCATCAACTATCGCTCGCAGGACTTCGTCGCCGAGGTGCGCCGCCTCACGGCCGGCCGCGGCGTCGACCTCGTCGTCGACTCCGTCGGGTCGACGCTACAGGGCAGCATCGAGGCGGCGGCGTACCGCGGGCGCATCATCACCGTCGGCAACGTCAGCCGCAGCGACCGCCGGCTGGACGTGTCGCCGCTGATGGGCGGCAACAAGTCGCTGACGGGCGTCTTCCTCGGCGCGGAATCCCTGATGAACCCGGACCGCGTGTACCCGATGATCCAGCGCCACATCGCGGACATCGCCGCGGGCAGGCTGCGCGTCGTGGTCGACCGCACGTTCCCGCTGTCGGAGGCCGCGGCCGCGCACGCGTACGTGGAGTCGCGCGCGTCGTTCGGCCGCGTGCTGCTGGTGCCGTAAACGCGCCCGCCCGGTCGGCGCCCCTATTGCTGCCGCGTCGGCGCACCGTCTGACTCGCCGCCGCCGCCGGCCGTGATGCGGTAGATGGCGTTCTGCGCCAGCGACGTGATGTACAGCGCGCCGTCGGGCGACTGCTTGATGTCGGTGCCGACGAAGAAGCCGCTCCCGAAGACGTTGTCCTGCCCCTCCGCCGTCAGGTCTTCGGACGTGTTGTCGATGACGCCGTCCGCAAGCGGGCCGCTGAGCTGCAGCGACGAGCCGTCGGGCGCGACGTCGAAGCGCCAGATCGTCCCCGTGTTCACGTCGCCCACCAGCAGGTCGCCCGCGTACTCGGCGCCCAGCGCGTCGCCCTCGATGAAGTGCATGCCCGCTGGCGCGACGGCGTACTTCCACGTGATCTCGGGCTCGACGAACTGCGAGCCGGGAAGCTCGAAGAGGCGCGCGAGCGCCTCATCCGCGCTGGCGGCCAGCATGCTCGGCGGGAAGGACGGGCTGTCGAACTGCCGCTCCGTCGGCAGCTCGATCGCCTTGTATTCGTCGAAGCGCTCCACCGGGCCGAGGATCTGGATCCATCCGACGTTCGAGCCCGCGGGATAGCGGCCGATCACATCGTGCGCCGCCTGCCCGTTCACCTCCAGCCAGAGGTCGCCCGTGTCGGGGTGGAAGTCGAAGCCGAAGCTGTTGCGCACGCCGTAGACGTATACCTTGTCGAGCGGGTCGCCCTCGCCGACGAACGGGTTGTCCTCTGGCACGCTGCCATCGTCATTGAGGCGCAGCACGACGGCGACGAGCCCTGACTCCGTGACCGTTTCGCCATCCTGCACGTTTGTCAACTCGCCGCGCACGTTCTGGTCGCCGATGACGGCGTACAGCTTGCCGTCGTCGCCGAACTTGATCACGCCGCCGTTGTGGTTGCCGCGCCGCCGGTCGAGCGTCAGGTCGGTGACGCGCGATGGCAGCTCGATGATGTTCTGGTCGAAGGTCAGACGCTCGCCGTCCCAGACGAAACGGTCGACGCGGTTGCCGTTCTCCGGCACCAGCTCGATGTCCTCGCTCGCCTCGCCCGTGAGGCCGTCCGGGACGTCTCCCTCGCCCGTCCAGGTCCAGTAGATGTAGACGTAGTTGTTCTGCTCGAAGCCGGGATGCGTCGCGATGCCCAGCACGCCGCGTTCGTCCGCGTAGTTCGTCGCCAGCGAGAGCACCGGCTCCTCCTGCGCCTGGCCGTCCGTGACGCGCACCACGTCGCCATCCTTCTCCGTCACCAGCATGTCGTCCGGTCCGATGAACGCGATCTGCGTGGGCATGTCGACCCCTTCGATCGCCTCCACCTGCAGGTCCGGGTCGGCGAGCTGCACGCCTTCGGCGCCACCGCCGTCCTCGGCGCCGCCCTCATCGGGCGTTTGTGCCGTATCCGGTGTCACGGTGACCTGCGGGCTGCCCGGGTCGCCGTCGCCGTCATCATCGCAGGCGGCGAACGCCAACGCGGCAACGGGAAGCAGCGCGAGCGCAAAGAGGCGGATCAGGGCGGCGAAGGGCATACGGTCTCCTCCTGGGGCCGGGGACGTCTGTCCCCAGTCTGCGCGGCGGCAGTTGGGAGGACGTGTAGCCGGCGCACGCGGGAGTGACCGTTTCGTTACACCGGCCCCCCGTCCCGGCCGCATCACGACGCGAGCTGCGCGCGCCGGAAGCAGCGCGTCTCGTGGTCGTTCACCATCCCGGCCGCCTGCATGAAGGCGTAGCAGATCGTTGAGCCGACGAATCGAAAGCCGCGCTTCTTCATGTCCCTGCTCATCGCGTCCGACTGCGGCGCCGTCGCAGGCACGTCCGCCGGCGACCTGCGACGGGTCTTGAGCGGGCGCCCGTCCACGAAGCGCCACACGTATGCGTCGAACGAGCCGAACTCCTCGCGCGTGGCGAGCACGGCGCGCGCGTTCGCGATCGTCGACAGCACCTTCAGCCGGTTGCGGACGATGCCGGCGTCGGCGAGCAGGCGCTCGACGTCGCGCTCGCCGTAGCGGGCGACCGTGGCTGGATCGAACCCGTCGAAGGCGCGGCGGTACGCTTCCCGCTTGTTCAGGATGGTCTGCCACGAGAGGCCGGCTTGCGCGCCCTCGAGCGTCAGGAACTCGAAGAGGAGGAGGTCGTCGTGTACCGGCACACCCCACTCCTCGTCGTGATACCGCACCATTAGCGCCGAAGCGCCGCGTGCCCAGCCGCAGCGGTACACGTCGTCCATCTGCCGCCCTGCTTCGATTCCCTTACACGCGCGCTCATTTGGCGCGATGCTCCGTGCTCCATATACTAGGCGGACAGGCGACGACGGAGACGAGTACGCCGGCACAGCGCCGCGAAGCGAGTCCGGGATGGTGAGAGCCGGACGCGGCAGCCCCGGCCGAACATCCCTCCCGAGCTGGCCGCCGAACGCGCGACCGCGCCACTAAGCGAGCCCGGAAGCCCACCGTTATGAGGGCGCGGCGTGATAGCGCCGGACAAGTGGCCCGCTGGATGCGGGCAATAAGGGTGGTACCGCGGGATCGAGATTGAGCCCGTCCCTTGCGTTGGGGACGGGCTATGTGTTGTGCAAGCGGAGCGGCGCAAGGCCGGAGGGCCCTCACCCCCCGGCCCCCTCTCCCACAAGGGGAGAGGGGGAGTGTGATGGGGGCCCTCACCCCCGGCCCCCTCTCCCACGAGGGGAGAGGGGGAGTGTGAATGGATGGGGCAGGCGGCGAGGGGGCGTGTGCGGGTTTGAGGGCGGTGGATGTGGGGGCCCTCACCCCCTGGCCCCCTCTCCCACGAGGGGGAGAGGGGGAGTCTGAACGGACGGGGCAGGGGCGATGGATGGCGGGGAGCATCGGGAGTACGAAGTTGGCCGACGAAAGAACTGCGAAACCGGTAGCGAGCAACAGACTCCGCGTCGCGACGCGCCGGGAGCGTCAACAAAAGACCAAGCAGGCTGCCCGGGACCTCCGCCGTCGCGCGACGCCGGCTGAAGCCCTGCTGTGGCAAGCCCTGCGAAACCGGCAGCTTGATGGCCGGAAGTTCCGCCGGCAACAGGTCATCGGCCCATTCGTCGTCGACTTCTACTGCGCCGAAGAGCGACTCGTCGTCGAAGTGGATGGCGCCATCCACGATGAGCCGTCGCAGGCAGCACTTGATGCAGCCCGGCAGCAGGTGCTTGAGGACCTGGAGATGCGCTTCGTCCGCCTCCCTAACGACCTCGTCGTCCGCGACCTCCCAACCGCACTCGCGCGCATCTGCGCGGCCTTTCGTACGCGAGCCGTAACCCAACCCCAGCCTCCCCCGCTCCCCCCGAGGGAGAGGGGGCCGGGGGGTGAGGGCCTCCCGAACGTCCACCGACCACAACACCCGACCGAGAAGGACCAACTGACATGCCACTGACCCCCGTCTCCACGCGACCCTCCTTCGTCGAGATGGAGAAGCGCCTCCTCCAGTGGTGGCGCGACGAGCGGATGATCGAGAAGTACATCCGCAAGAACGAGGCGTCCGACCGCCGCTGGTCCTTCATCGACGGACCCATCACCGCGAACAACCCGATGGGCGTCCACCACGCATGGGGCCGCTCGTACAAGGACCTGTGGCAGCGCTTCCACACGATGCTGGGGGAGAAGCAGCGCTACCAGAACGGCTTCGACTGCCAGGGCCTCTGGATCGAGGTCGAGGTCGAGAAGGAACACGGCTTCACGTCAAAGAAGGACATCCTCGACTACGGCGTCGACCGCTTCGTCCAGGAGTGCAAGGAGCGCGTGCGCAAGTTCTCGGCGATCCAGACCGAGCAGTCGATCCGGCTCGGGTACTGGATGGACTGGGACAACTCCTACTACACCAACAGCGACGAGAACAACTACACGATCTGGATGTTCCTCAAGCGCTGCTGGGAGCGGGGCTGGGTCTACAAGGGCAACGACGTCATGCCCTGGTGCCCGCGCTGCGCGACCGGCCTCTCCGAGCACGAGATCGTCACGGAGGGCTACCGCGAAGTCACGCACGCGAGCGTCTTCCTCAAGTTCCCGCTGCTCGAGCGGCCGGGCGAGTCGCTGCTCGTCTGGACGACGACGCCGTGGACGCTGCCGGGCAACATCGCCGCGGCAGTGCATCCGGAGCTGACGTATCTGAAGGTGAAGCAGGCGGGGCCGACGGGCGTCGACGAGGTGCTGTACGTCTCGAAGGGTGCGGCGAAGTCGGCGCTGAAGCCGAACTACGAGGTGCTCGCGGAGGTGCCGGGACGCGAGCTGGTCGGCCTGACGTACCGCGGGCCGTTCGACGAG
>DATMAH010000021.1:0-7180 GCA_035583735.1 Dehalococcoidia bacterium | reverse complement strand
CCGCGCTACGTGCCCTTCAGCCGCTGGCAGACGGCGCTGACGCTCGACGTGGCGGAGGCGCCCGCGGGCGTGGAGGACGTCATCGTCTACTGGACGCGGCTGCATACGCTCGACGGCAGCGGTTCGACCATCCCGGCGGCGCACGAAGACATCGTCGCGACGGGAGCGGCGGCGTACGCGGCGCTCGACTGGGCGTCGTTCGCCACCAACCGCATCAACACTGGCGGCGACGACGTCTGGGGGCGGTACAAGGCGTTTGGCGAGGAGCGCCTGCGCGAGTTCCGGCGCGAGCTGCGCCGCATCGCCCGGGCGAACGCCGTGCGCCAGCGCCGCCTCTACGCCACGGACGCCCCGGCGCCGATGCGGCAGGACCGCGTGTACGGGCCGTAGAGGAGCTATCAGCCGTCAGCTCTCAGTTCGTCCTTCTCAGTTCACAGTTCACGGTTCATCGACTCTCCGAATCCAACCACTGACCCGGCCGTACCGGACCCACAACCCACGACCCACGACACGATGCGACCACTGACCGGCGAACTCCTGGAAGCACAGCAATCGGCGAGCCGTGAGCCGTACGTCTCCGTGGTCGTGGAGAACAGCGTGCGCGGGCTGCGGCGGCTGGACTTCGCGCTGCTGGACGCGACGGCGCACCCGCTGGCGCGCCACGGCGTCGCGGTGGCCGGCGACGGCAGCGTCACGCGCGTGCGCATGGAGTCCGGCGTGGTGCGGCAGCAGCGCGTCGCCGACCCGGCGCAGGGCCCGTGGAACGCATGGAACTCGCTGGCGCCGGGGATGGGGACGCAGGTGGCCTGCGCGGCGAAGGGCGCGCGCGTCGCGGTCGTGTATACGGACGCCGCCGGCACCGGCGTCAAGCTGCGGGAGTCGGCCGACCACGGCGCGACGTACGGCGCCGAGGTGGCGGTGGCGACCGCGGGCGCGGCCGTGAGCGGGCTTGCCGTCGCCTACAAGAACGCGTCCGGCGACCTCGCCGTCGCGTGGGCGGCGGGCGCCGGCGTCGCGATCATCAAGCGCATATCCGGGGCGTTCGGGGGCGTATCGTCGCAGGCGCTGGCCGTGGCATCGACCAGCGGCCTGGCGATGACGTACGGCGTCGACTGGGACCTCGTGCTGACGGGCGCCGAGGCGGGCACGCTGCGTCCGGCGCTCTGGACGCTGGTGCACGGCGACGGCAACGACGCGCCGGTGAACGCCTGGGGCACGCTGCTCGCGCAGGTGCGCGCCGAAGCCGACGCGCAGGTGACGTACGCTGCGCCCGCGGTCGCGTTCACCGATGCGTATCGCATCAACTTCGTGGAGTCGGGCGCGTATGCGGGCGGCGTCACGCGCGTGTACCGGACGGCGCTGCATCCGCTGTCATCGTTCGTGGCGGGCGCGTTCACGTTCGGGACGCCGGCGCCGGTCGCGTACACGGGCGCGCAGGGGCTGGCGCTTGCGGCGGAGGCGAACGGTGCCGGCTACGTGTACGAGTCGGCCCCGGACGCCGTGTACCGGGCGCCGCAGGAGCAGGCGCTGCTCGATGTCACGGACGACGTGATCGCGCTGGAGGTGACGGAGCGCGCGCATGGCACGCAGGGCCAGATCGACATCGACAACGCGGGCGGTGCGTACGCCGGACCGCCGTCGACCATCCGCCCCGGCAACCTCGTGGCCGTCTCGTGGGGTTACCGCACGGAGTCCGGCGCGGTGGCCTCGCGCATGGCGGACGTGTGGGTGCGCCGGGTAGAGCACCTGCGTGAGGGCGGGCTGTCCGTGTTGCGCCTGCACATCGACGGCGGGTGGGAGCTGCTGCGTCGCTCACACGCGCGGTCGCAGGTGGTGCACACGTCGGACAGCTACCTGACCGTCATCGCGCGCATCCTCTCGCGGGCGGGGCTGCGGCTGGACGCGAACGGGGCATCGGCCCGCGCGGCGAGCGTGACGCCGTCGTTCACCGTGCAGCCGGGCGATAGCGGCTACGACGCCGCGCTGCGCGCGCTGGCGCTGCTGGCCGACCTCGTGCGCATGCGCTCGCTGGCGACGGCGCAGATCTTCGAGCCGCTGGACGACGACGGTCCCGACTACGCGTTTGGCGCACCGCATCCGGTGCACCGCCTGCGCGCAGGCGCCGAGGCTGCGCCCGTGTCACAGGTTGCGGTGGTCGGCGCGGGTGTGACGGCCGAGGCGGTGGGCTTTGAGGATGCCGCGCACGGGCTGGGCGAGCGCGCGCTCGTACGCGACAGGAGCAGCGCGACGGCCGGCGCGGCCTCGGCGACGGCGGCCGCGGCGCTGCGGCGCCTCGCGCTCGATGCGGACGCCGGCGAGCTGATGGCGCCGCCAAACTGCGGGCAAGAGCTGTACGACGTCGTCGAGATCGAGGACGGCCTGGTGGCGCCGGACGCGCTGCGCCGCCGCGTGACCGCCATCCGCTGGCGGTTCGACAGGCGGCGCGCCGTGTACCAGCAGACGCTGTCGCTGGGGCCGCTGTAGGAGGCGCGATGCTGCGTCACGGGATCGTCAAGGCGTTCAACGCGGGAACGTACGTCGCGACGGTGCAGCTCTCCGGATCGATCGGGCAGTGGGTGTCGCTGCCGGTGAGCCGCGGCATCGCGGCGGGGGAGATGGTGGCGGGGCGGCAGGTGGCGGTCGCGCTGTTCGACGCGGCGAACGCGGCCGACGGCGTGGTGGTGGCCGTGTACGTCTAGCCGGCGACCTCCATGAAGCGCGCGAGCATGGCGTTCACCTGGTCGGGCACCTCCACCTGGTGGAAGTGGCACGCGCCCGCCGTCCTCGCGATGATCGCGTCCGGGCGTATCGCGCGCAGGCGCGCCTCGTCGCGGACCATGGGCTCCGCGCCGACGTAGAGCAGCGGCGCCTTGACGGCGGCGAGCGCGGCCTCCGCGCCGAAGGCCGCGAGGTCGCGGAACGCCGGCACGACGACGTGCTGCGGCGTGCGGCACGCCGCGTCGACCAGGCGGCGCTTCAGCTCCTCCGCGCTGCTGGCGATGAAGAACTGCTGCGTCTCGAAGGCGCGCACGGCCTCCATCCCCTCGGGCCCGGCAAACGCCTCCGTGAGTTGATCGAGGAGCGGCCGCGTCTCGGGCGGGAAGAGGATCGCCGGGTCGAGCAGGGCGACGGCGCGCGCGAGGTCCGGCCGCGCCGCGGCGAGCTGCAGCACGATGGCGCCGCCCATGCTGTGCCCGACGAGCACTGCGTCGCGGACGCCGAGCCGGTCGCACGTCCAGGCGACGTCATCGGCGAAGCCGGCGATGGTGTAGTCCTGCCGCGGCGCGTCGCTGTCGCCGTGGCCGCGCAGGTCGACGGCGATGCAGCGGTGCGACGGCGAGAAGTGCGCCACCTGGGCGGCGAAGTCGCTGCCGCGGCACGTCCAGCCGTGGACGAAGACGATCGGCGGGTCGCCGGCGCCCTCCTCGTCATAGGCGAGTCGAATGCCGCCACGATTGAGTGTGTCTTTCATATCAGCCGTCCCGCGGCAGCGCGTCCGGAACGCCAGGTTGCCAGTCGGGTGATGCCCGGCGTGCCGGAATGGAGACTAGCATGCGGCATCACGGAGTGAGAGGTACCGGCCTATGACCACGCAGACCACGATCACGATGGAGACCTGCATCGAGCGCTGCGAAGAGTGCCACCGCATCTGCCTGGAGACGGTGCAGTACTGCTTGCAGCTTGGCGGGAAGCACGCCGAGCCGTCGCACATCCGGCTGCTGCTGGACTGCGCGCAGATCTGCGCGACGAGCGCGGACTACATGGTCCGCGGCTCCGACATGCACGGCTACACCTGCGCCGCCTGCGCGGCCGTGTGCGAGCGCTGCGCCCAGGACTGCGAGCAGTTCACCGACGACGAGCAGATGCAGCGCTGCGCGCAAGTCTGCCGCGCCTGCGCCGAGTCCTGCCGCCAGATGGCGTCGATGGCTCATTGAGGTTCTTCGGTCCCAGGTCGAGAGGCCGGAGGCCGCCCGCGCTGGCCCGTGACGGGCCCTGAACGCCCGCGGTCGACGGTGCGCGACGGGTCGCGTACGATCAGCGCATGCAGGAGATCTCGCCGCACGTCCGCAGCCTCCACGTCGACCTGAAGTGGTTCCCGCAGCCGTATCCGCCCAACGTCTTCCTGGTGCGCGACGGCAATGAGGGCGCGCTCGTGGACTCCGGCTTCAGCGACGATGAGTCGTACAACGCGCGCACCGAGTGGCTGCGTTCGATGCCGGAGCTGAAGCTCCGGTACATCATCATCACGCACCACCACTACGACCATGCCGCGGGCGCGCATCGCCTGCGCGACGCGACGGGCGCGGAGATCGTACTCCACCGCGACGAAAAGGAGCTGCTGCTCAACCCGAAGCTCGAGACGGGCGATGTGGAGGTCCCGGAGGACCAGAAGGAAGCGCGCGAGCAGGCGAAGAAGTGGCGCGAGGAGGCCGCGAAGTCCACGCCGGACCTGCTGGTCGAGGATGGACAGGTGCTCGACGTGGGCGGGCTGCACTTGCGGATCGTGCACACGCCGGGCCATACGGCCGGGCACATCTGCGTCTTCTTCGAGGAGGAGCGGATGCTGTTCGCGGGCGACAACGTGCTCGGCGTGGGCACGGCGGCCATCGCGCCGCCGCCGCACGGCGACATGGGCGAGTACATCCGCTCGCTGCGGAAGATGCAGTCGCTCGACGCGGCGGTGCTTGCGCCGGGCCACGGGCCGATCGTCAAGGAGCCGAACCGCAAGATCCAGGAGCTGATCGACCACCGCCAGCAGCGGGAGGACCAGATCGCCGGCCTGATCGCGCAGGGCAAGACGGACGTGAAGTCGCTGGTGCGCGCGATCTACCCGGAGCTGGATAAGCGGCTGATGGGCATGGCGACGGGGCAGGTGATCTCGCACCTGCACAAGCTGCAGGACGACGGCAAGCTCAAGCTCGAGGGCAAGGGCGCCGACATGCGCATCGCCGGGTAGGGGTCATTCGCGCGCGGCCTCGCCTCGCGCGCGGTCCGTCCACGCTTCCAGCGCCACCGCCGCGGCCGCGCCGAGCGCCGCGCCGGCCGCGTCCGCGGCGAAGTCCTCCGCCGACGAGTCGCGGCCGGGGATGAGGCGCTGATACAGCTCGTCGATGATGCCGAACGCCGCCGCGCCGGCGAGGGCCGCGACGGCGGCCACGAGCGCTGGCCGGACGCCAGAGCGCCGCAGCGCCCAGGTCAGCAGGAACGCCAGGCCGGCGTACTCAGCGAGGTGCGCGAGCTTGTCGCCGCTCGTCGGACCGGAGGTGGCGCCGACGATCTGATTCGGGATGGACGAGAGGGCGATGATCAGCGCGAGACAGGCGACGACGGCCGGCCAGCCGGCGAAGCGGTCTGCGAGCGAGCGAAGTCCGAGGAGCGTACGCATGGCCCCACCATACCGGGCACGGGATCGTCGACGGCGATCGCCGAAACGAGATGGTGTCGTGACGAGATGCTAGCCGCGGACGGAGGGAGCACCACCCACACACATCACCCACCACCCCGCGCTACCCTGCACCGGTGGACGAGATCCGCTTCGCCGACGCGTGGCTGTTGTGGCTGTTGCTGCTGCTGCCCGTGCTGGGCCTTCTCTGGTGGTGGCGGCGGCCGGAGCCGGGCGCCGGCATCGGCACCGTCGCGTCGGTCGCGGGCCTGCGCCCGACGTGGCGCACACGGCTGGAGCCGTGGCTGCCGGTCTTGCGGCTGGCGGCCGTCGCCCTGGCCATCGTGGCCATCGCGCGGCCGCAGCGGGCGGACGTGGCGACGGCGGCCGAGCGCGAAGGCATCGACATCGTGCTGGCGTACGACGTGTCGTCGAGCATGTCGCAGCCGTTCGCGCGCCAGGGCGGCCGCGTCGAGTCGCGGCTCGACGCCGCCGAGCGCGTCCTGACGGCGTTCGTCGAGTCGCGGCAGAACGACCGGGTCGGCCTCGTCGCGTTCCGCGCCGTCGGCATCACGATGAGCCCCCTGACGACGGAGTACGACGCGCTCGCCGAATCGGTGGCGACGGCGAGCGAGCTGCGGCTGGCCGACGGCACCGCTATCGGCATCGCCATCGCACAGTCGGCGAACGTGCTGCGCGATTCGGGCGCGACGAGCCGCATCGTCATTCTCATGACGGACGGCGAGAACAACGTCGACGAGATCGAGCCGCTGGCGGCGGCGCGGCTGGCGGAGAGCCTGGGCGTGCGCGTCTACACGATCGGCGTCGTCAGCCCGGAGCCAGGGCGCCGCTCGACGATCAACGTCGACGAGGCGTCGCTGCGGGAGATCGCGGAAGTGACGGGCGGCAGCTACAGCCGCGCCGAGAACCCGGAGGCGCTGGCGGAGATCTACGCGACGATCGACCGCCTCGAGCGTTCGCGCTTCGTGGGCGAGGAGATCGTGCGGCTCGACGACATCGCGCACTGGGTGCTCGCGGCGGCGGTCGCGCTGCTCGCCGTGGAGTTCGCGGCGCGCTACGGCATCCTGCGGAGGGCGGCGTGATCGACGGGCTCGAGTTCGGCACGCCGCAGTTCATCTTCCTCATCGTCATCGTGCCGGCGGGCGTGCTGCTGACGCTGCTGTGGGCATCGTGGCGCGAGCGGGCGCGGCGGGCGTACGGGCTGCGCGAGCAGTACATGTGGCGCGAGCTGGCGCTCCACATGGCGCCGACGATCGTGCTTGTGGCGATCGCCTTTCTGGCGTTCGCGGCGGCGCGGCCGCAGTGGGGCGAGCGCGAGGTGGTCGTCGAGCAGAGCGGCATCGACGTGGTGTTCGTGCTCGACGTCTCGAACAGCATGCTGGCGCAGGACGCGGAGCCGACGCGGCTCGGCCGCGCGCAGGACGAGATCGACGCGCTGCTGGGGCGGATGCAGGGCGACCGCGCGGGGCTGGTGATCTTCGCGGGCGACGCGCTGGTGCGCTCGCCGCTATCGCCGGACCTCGGCGCGCTGCGGACCATCGTGCGGGGGGTGGACGCGGAGCGCGGGCTCGTGCAGCCGGGCTCGAACATTGCCGGAGCGCTGGGAGCGGCACGGGAGCTGGTCGACGGGGGCGGGGCCGAGGCCGGCGCCATCGTGCTGATCTCGGACGGGGAGGATCGTGAAGGGTCGCTGGACGCGGCGATCGCGCAGCTCCGCGAGGCGGGGACGCCGGTGTTCGTGGCGGGCGCGGGCACCGAGGAGGGCGCGCCTGTGCG